>NZ_FMXO01000022.1 GCF_900104215.1 Desulfonatronum thiosulfatophilum
AGGCGACACCAAAATCCTGCGGCCAGGGCGTCCGAAGAAAAGCGATAGCCCCTATCAACGGCGGATCGCCCGTGAGCGTTTTCGCCGTAGAGCAGGAATAGAGCCGATAATTGGTCACCTGAAACAGGATCATCGCTTGTCCCGAAACTACCTGAAAGGGGTTCTCGGCGACGCGATCAACCTGTTCATGGCTGCCGCGGCATTCAATTTCAGGAAGTGGATTCGGAAGTTCGAACACTTTTTTGCCCTTTTTACGCTTTGGCTGTTTTTCGGCACCACAACCCGTCAGCCTTCTATGATGATCCTGTAACGAAAATATCGGATTTTTCAGGCTCGACTATGTAGAACATGAGGGTGGCAGAAAAGAACCTTGAATGTGAACCGCCCGCTTCGCTCAAGACGCAGGGGTCGCCAAGAAGAAATGCCTTTTGGCTGCTGCTGGAAAGATGCAGCCGCCAAAAGGCTTCACGCCTGACGGCATTTTTATCCCGGCAGGGAGCGAGGATCTTTGGAACGCAGCTATTTGCCTGCTTTCAAAAACCTTTCCCTGGCGGGCTTGGCATCCTGAGCGAAGCGAACGGTTTTCTTTTCCGGATCGTCACGTTTCACCAGGTAACTCAGGGTCCATTTCCACGAAGGCGAGAATTTCAATTGCTAGGTAATTCGAGAACTTTGCCCGATTTTTATACAAGCGGTTACGCATTGACAGGTTGACAGCAAAGTATATGCTTGCCCATATACTAATAATTGGGAGGCCATGATATGGAGACTCGAATCGCGAAATTGTTCAAGAACGGCAGCAGCCAGGCTGTGCGGCTGCCTGCGGAGTTTCGTTTTGAAGGCAATGAGGTTTATGTAAGCCGCAATGAAGCATCAGGGGATGTGGTGCTCTCCAGCCGTCCGGGTGCGCAAAGCTGGAGTGATCTTTTCAGCCTGATCCATTCCATTGACGTGCCGGATGAGTTCTTGGCTGACAGGCCCATGAATGTGCTTCCACAGTCAACCGGCATGTTTGACGATTCGAACTTGCCGCTGCAGACGAAAAATACCTGACATGCTTTCCATGCTGGATACAGATACAATCAGCTACCTACTCAAGGGACGGTCGCCGGAAATCGAGGAGAGATTGAACAATATGCCTCCATCCCAGGTTTGCATATCGGTGATGACAAGAGCAGAACTCTTATACGGCCTGAAACGATTGCCCGCTGACCACCGCCTGCACATGGTTGTCCGAAAATTTTTCAAAATCGTGCATGTGCCTTCCTGGGACGCTGAAGCAGCAGACTGGTACGCGGATATCCGCCATCAGCTTGTATCGACTGGACGGCCCATTGGTGAGATGGACATGATGATTGCCGCGCACGCACTATCTTTGGGGGCTGTTCTGGTTACGAACAATACCCGCCATTATGAATGCATCAAGGCGCCTTTGATTCTGGACAACTGGCTCCGGCCTTGAATGTGAACCGCCCGCTTCGCTCAAGACGCAGGGGTCGCAAAGAAGAAATGAATTTTGGCTGCTGCTGGAAAGATGCAGTCGCCAAAAGGCTTTATGCCTACGGCATTTTTTTTATCCCGGCAGGGAGCGAGGATCTTTTAATAAGCAGCTCTTTCCCTGCTTTCCAAAATCTTTCCTTGGCGGCCTTGGCGTCCTGAGCGAAGCGGGCGGTTCACTTTTTCGGGTCACTCTGCAATTACCAATTATCTATCCGATTGCGATTGCGATTGCGATTGCGATTGCGATTGCGATTGCGATTGCGATTGCGATTGCGATTGCGATTGCGATTTGTGTTTGGGGTTAGGTTGGGGTTGTCAATATTATTGTGTGACGCGGAATTGACATGTTGTGTTTGGGCAAATAGATAACTTTGTTTCACCACGTCCCGCGACTCCACGGCAAACCTTCTTCTCGTCCCACGAATTCTGATGTCATCAGCCTCCATTCCTCCAGCCATATCCTGCATCCTGCCCATCTACAACGAGGAAGGATGCCTAGCTCCTCTGATCGAGGAGTTGGGAATTGCCCTGAAGAATTTTGGGCGTCCTTACGAGATCATTTGCGTGGATGATTGCAGCCGGGATGGGAGTCTTGCTGTTTTGCTGGAGCTTCAGGAGCAACGCGGTGATCTGCGGGTTATTCGCCATACTCACAACCTGGGCCAAAGCGCGGCCTTTGCCACGGGTTTTCAGGTTGCCGCCGCACCCATTCTGATCACCATGGACGCTGACATGCAGCATGATCCGCGGGACATCCCCGCCCTTCTCCGCGCCCTGACCCCGGATACAGCCTTGGTCAGCGGAATCCGCGCCAATCGCCGGGACAACTGGGTCAAACGCATTTCATCCCGGATGGGCAACAAGTTCCGGAACATCATTGCCGGGGATCACATCTCCGATGCCGGCTGCACATTCCGGATCATACGACGGGAATCATTGCCGGAACTGCTGGTCTTCAACGGCATGCACCGCTTCCTGCCCACGCTCCTGCGCTGCCGGGGAATGACCGTGGTCGAACATCCCATCAACCACCGCCCGCGGACCAGCGGGGTTTCCAAATACGGCATCAGCAACCGGCTCTGGCGCGGATTTCTGGATTGCATCGCCATCCGCTGGTACACGCGACGGGCCATCCCCCTCCAGCGTTGGGTCGACGGTCACGGTCAAGACACATCAAGAAATTGCCGGAATGACTGACCCTCGGGCCGACAAAATCCCGGTCGGCAATTCCATGGACGCATCGGGGAAAGCAGCCGATGGGCCTCCTGACAGCCCCCCCGTAAGGCCACCCGAGAAGCCCTTTGGAAAACCGTTCTGGAAACGCCGCCGCTTTTTGGGCGCGATCTTGATCCTGGTCGTCCTGCTGGGGTTGATCGTGATGAACTTCACCCCGTTGCGCACGATTCTGGCCCAGACCGAAATACTCGGAGCATGGTTCAAGGCCCAGGGGCTTTCCGGGATGCTGCTCTACATCGCCGGTGTGACCCTGCTTATTTCCATCGGCATTCCCCGACTCCTGCTCTGCTCCATCGGCGGCATGGCCTTCGGTTTTTGGCAGGGACTGCTGCTCACCCAGGCCGGGACCCTGATCGGATTCTACGCCATTTTCTCCCTGGTCCGCCATGCAGGGTGGAGTTTTTCCTTTCTTCGCAAGCGGCCGAACCTGAACAGCATCCAGAAGCGCATCGGCAAGGGCGGCGTTATGTCGGTCTTCGGCATCCGGATGATGCCGCTGTCCGGTTTCTATTCCACGATCATGATGGGCATGCTGCCCATCCGACACCGGGCTTTTCTGCTGGGAACCATCCTGGGCATATTCCCCCAGGCCATCCCCGCAACCCTCATCGGCGCCGGCGCAACCCAGGAAACCCTGCAAACCAGCATCATCTCCATTATCGCCGCGGTGGTTGCGTTCATTCTGGTCTGGTACCTCATCGACTACTATCGGAAGAAGGTGCTGAAATTGCGTGAGGAAGAGGATAGCGTGATTTCCTGAGGCTTACGAATGATGCCCAGTATCAAGAGCCATACTTGTGAATAATGAACCGCCCGCTTCGCTCAAGGCACGAAGGACGCCAAGAAGAGTTTCTGGGTTCCGCTGGAAAGATGCGGAACCCAGAAGGACTTCACGCCTAGCGGCCGGTTTGACATCACCCTGTCAGGGTGTGGCAATCCGTTTGGAAAGCAGCGTTTCCCCTGCTTTCCAAAGTGTTTTCTTGGCGTTCTTGGTGCCTTGAGCGAAGCGGGCGGTTCAAATTTCGCCTAGCTGGTATTGGAGCACAATATGTCGATTTTGATTGCAATTTGATTTCGACTGCGATTTCGACTTGAGTCTTCAACCCCCATTATCCACAAATACACATGAACACACAGCATCTCGACGGTCCCCTTGGATATCTTGCGTTGATCCTGTTTTGCCTGGTGCTTTTTCTGCCGGGGATGACGACCTTGCCGCCTTTTGACCGAGATGAGGCGCGGTTTGCGCAGGCTTCGCGGCAGATGTTGGAGGAAGGGGATTTTATCCGGATCAAGTTCCAGGAGCAGGACCGCCACAAGAAACCTGTAGGCATCTATTGGCTTCAGGCTGCTTCGGCCAGGATCATCAACCCGGATGCGCTGTGGCCGTACCGATTGCCGTCCGTAATGGGAGCGGTGCTGGCCGTGCTGCTGACCTTTTCCCTGGCCAGGCGCGCCATGGAAGCCAAATATGCCTTCCTGGCCGCGGCCATGCTGGCCGGATCCGTGCTGCTGGTCACCGAAGCCCATCTCGCCAAGACGGACGCCATGCTCCTGGCGTCCATCGCCGCCATCCAGGTTGCCTTGGCCATGTGTTACATCCGCAAGCCGGAAACGCCCGCCGAGCCTTGGCTGTGGCTGCTTTTCTGGGGCGGAATGGGCGGTACGATCCTGCTCAAGGGGCCGGTGGGTCCGATGATCGCCGGTGTGACCCTGCTCACCCTGTTCATCGCCGACCGCCACGATCCCCGGCGCTTTTCCTGGCTGCGGGGATTACGGCCCGGGCCTGGACTGCTCCTGACCGCGGCCATGGTTCTGCCCTGGCTGATCGCCGTTTCCATGGCCACGGACGGCTCCTTCGTCTCGGACGCGGTCAAGGGCGACCTACTGCCCAAGCTGATCTCCGGCCACGAATCCCACGGCGCGCCTCCGGGAATGTACCTTCTGCTCTTCACCCTGACCTTCTGGCCGGCCTCGCTCCTGGCCTGGCCTGCCCTGGTCCGGACCTGGAAGATGCGCTCCGCGGATCCCTCGAATCGTCTGATCCGCTTCCTCTGGGCCTGGATCGTGCCGTCCTGGATCATTTTCGAGCTGGTCCCCACCAAGCTGCCCCACTACGTCCTGCCCCTCTACCCGGCCATCGCCCTGCTCACGGCCCTCTGGCTGTCCGGTCTGGCCGCGCAAGCGGAACCGGGCAAGTATGGCCGCTGGATTGAGAAAATAGGCTCCGGACTGTGGCTGGCCATTGGGATGATCCTGGGGCTGGGGCTGATCGTGGCCCCGCTGTACCTGGACAGGTCCGTCTCCTGGTGGGGCCTGCTCGCGGCCCTGGTCGCGCTGGCCATGACCTATGCCGGCTGGCGGCTGTACCTCGAACAGAAAATGCTTCAGGTCTGCAGCGTGCTGCTTCTGGGCGCAATCCTGATCTTTCCGGTTCTCCTGGGCAAGGGGCTGCCGGAAATGCGCGCCTTCTGGGTCAGCCGAACCCTGCAGCACACCGTGGACTCCCTGCGGCAGGAGCATCCCGACCTGCAGGGGGTGATCGCATCGACCGGCTTCCAGGAACCCAGCTTGGTCTTTCTGCTTGGCACGAATATCCGACTCATCAGCCCTGCCCAGGCCGCCCACCATCTAGCGGAACATCCTCACGGCATGGCCCTGGTCGAATCCCGCCGCGAAGCGCAGTTCCACGAGACTCTGGCCGAACTCGGCCTAGCGGCTGAACCGCTGGCCAATGTCCGAGGTTTCAACTACTCCAAGGGGCAATGGGTCGCCATTGACATTTTCGCCAATGCCAACCGCTGAATTCGGCGAAAATGGATTGAGTTCCAGGGTACATTCTTTTATCATTTAAAGGATTTTGTTCGTTGCGAATGCAGTCAGCCACATCCAAACATGATTCCGAACCAACTCCAACCCCAATCACATCGACATCATGCGCTATTATCCAATACTTCTCGATTTACGCGACAAGCACTGCCTTGTGGTCGGCGTGGGCCAGGTTGGCACGCGCAAGGTGCAGACCCTGCTCTCCTGCGCGCCTGCCGGTTTGCGCATCGTAGACACCCGCGAACCGGATACCTGCTGGCAGGAAGTGATAGACCAGGGGCTGGTGGATTATCACGTCCGAACCTTCGAGCCCGAAGACCTGGACGGACGCTTCCTGGTCATCGCCTGCACCAGCGATGAGGATCTGAACTGGCGGATCAGCCGCCTTTGCGCGGAACGGGGCATTTTGTGCAACATCGTGGACCAGCCGGAAAAGTGCAGCTTCATCCTCCCGTCCATGCACAACCAGGGCGACCTGACCATAGCCGTGTCCACCTCCGGCTCCAGCCCGGCCCTGGCCAAGAAAATTCGTGAGGAACTGGGAACCTGTTTCGGCCCGGAGTACGGTCGGTTCCTGGCCCTGATGCGTCGATTGCGGCCTCTGGTCCTGGAGCTGGATTTGCCCACGTCGGAGAATACGGCCTTGTTCCGGAACCTGACCCGCTCCGAGCTGCTGGACGTGATCAGCCAGGACAACCCAGGCCTGGTCCTGGACGTTCTGAAAAAGCACCTTCCGGAAACCCTGCACCATCGCCTGGAGGGCGTTGTCAGTGAACCTGATTGAAACCCTGGAACTCGCGGCCCTGGCGCTCTATTTTCTGGGCGCCCTGCTCCACATCACCGCGGTCCTGGTGCGCAGGCCCCTGGTCCGACAGGCCGGGCAACTGTCCACGGTCTTCGGTTTCAGCCTGCACACCCTGGACATCCTTTACTATCTGAGCCGATACGGCGCGGACGCCCTGGGCCACGGGCCCTTTCATTTCAGCCTCCTGGCCTGGACCCTGATCATCGTCTATCTGGCCCTGAACTGGCGGCTGCATACCAATTTTCTGGCCCTGACCGCCCTGCCCCTGGCCGTGATCGCCTACTCCTTCGCCACGACCCTGCCCAGCGTGGAGGTGGCGCTGCCGGACAGTTTCATGCTGCTCTGGTTCGGCCTGCATATCGGCACGCTCTTTCTCAGCATCTGCCTGCTGGCCATGGCCGCCAGTTCCGGAGCGGTCTATCTGTTCCTCGAGAACAAGATCAAGGGCAAGGCCAAGATCACCGGCCTGAGCAAGGACCTGCCCTCCCTGGCCATGTTCGACAAGGTCAACTCCTGGGCCGTGAATCTGGGCTTTCCATTGTTCACCATCGGCCTGCTGTCCGGCTTTTTATGGGCCCACTTCACCTGGGAGCGTTTTTTCTCCTGGGATCCCAAGGAAGTCGCCGCGATCATCGTCTGGCTGCTGTTCGCCTTCCTGTTCCACCAGCGCCTCGTCAACGGCTGGCGCGGCCGCAAGCCGGCCAAGCTGGCCATCTGGATCTTCGCCTTGTCCCTGATCTCCATGGTCGGGATCAACTTTTTTCTGGACACCCACCACAGCTTTCAACCCTGAGTCATGAATCAACACATCTGTCTGCTCGGACTCAACCATCGAACCGCTCCGGTCGAGGTGCGGGAGCGCTATGCTCTCCCTGACCCCGATCCCCGGGAGCAGGGCCTGATCACGGCGCAATCCGGCGTCAAGGAAGCCATGATCCTCTCCACCTGCAACCGGGTGGAATTTCTGGCCGTGGGGCGCGCGGACAAGGACCTGGCCAAAGAGATACTTCACTTCTGGGCGGAAACCCGTAACGGCGACGTCCATGAACTGCAAAAGCACACCTATACTCACCAGAACCTGAACGCGGTGACCCATCTTTTTTCCGTGGCTTCCAGCCTGGACTCGATGATCCTCGGCGAGCCCCAGATTCTCGGCCAGCTCAAGCAGGCCTACCGGCGCAGCCTCAAACAGGGAGCCGCCGGGGTGGTGCTGAACCGGCTGCTGCACAAGTCCTTCAGCGTGGCCAAACGGGTGCGCACGGAAACCAAGGTGGCCTCCAACGCGGTCTCCATCAGCTTTGCCGCGGTGGAACTGGCCAAACGCATCTTCGGCGATCTCGGCGACCAGACCGCCATGCTCGTGGGCGCCGGGGAGATGGCCGAACTGGCTGCCCAGCATCTGCTTTCCGCCGGGGTGAAGCGGATGCTCATCGCCAACCGCACCCACGTCCGGGGCTGTGAACTGGCCTCCCGCATCAGCGGGGAGGCCGTGCTCTTCTCCGACCTTTTCGAGCGCATGGCCGAGGCGGACATCGTGATCAGTTCCACCGGAGCAACGCAAACGGTGATCCGGCGGCGCGACGTCCAGTCCATCATGAAGCAGCGCCGCAACCGGCCCATGTTCTTCATCGACATCGCCGTGCCCCGGGACATCGATCCGGACGTGAACAGCCTGGACAACATCTTCCTGTACGACATCGACGATCTGAAGGAGGTGGTGGAGGAAAACCTCAGCCAGCGCAAATCCGAGGCCGCCAAGGCCATGGTCCTTGTCGAGGAGGAAACGGAAAAGTTCGCCCTCTGGCTGCGCTCGCTGGACCTCAAGCCGACCATCCTGGACCTGCTTTCCTCCGGCGAGCACATTGCCCGCAAGGAACTGAAGAAGACATTGCGCCGGCTGGGCCCCAAGGCCGACGATCCGGAAATCAACGAGGCCCTGGAGACCCTGGTGCTCTCCCTGGCCCACAAGCTCTACCATCAGCCCCTGGATTTCCTGAAGCGCCGCGCCCAGGAAGAAGACGCCGGGGCCCGGTACATCGACATCACCCGCAGAATGTTCAACCTGGACAACGAACCACCCATGCCGGACGCCCACCCGGATCGTCGATGCGTGGGGAAGAAAGATCAGGGCTGACCTGGTGGATTCGGCCAACATGCAGGATGGGGAACCGCCTGCTCCCGTTGGTCGCTCAAGGCGCGGAGAACGCCAAGAAAAAAAATTTTGCCTTCCGCTGGAAAGATGCGGAAGGCAAAAGCTTCACGCCTGACGGCGAACACCTCATCACCCCCGACAGGGGTGTGGCAATCCTTTTGGAAAGCAGCTCTTTCCCTGCTTTCCAAAAATGTTTTCCTTGGCGTCCTCAGCGCCTTGAGCGATGCGGGCGGTTTATCCCCAAACCCCATGCTTCACGGAAACACGTTCCCGAGACCAAGTAACCCTCACATTCCACGCCCAGACGAAAACAACATGGAGGAATCCATTGCGCTCGTATTTGATTGATGAACTGAATTCGACGGACATGCAGCGTCTGCTGCCTTTTCTTGAATCCCAGGGCCTGAAGGCCTCAGTGGACGGAATGTACTGGCTGCAGATCCCGGACGACCTGCTTGCCCCGGAACAAGTCGAGCATGCAGGCGAGTGCGGCCCCTTTGTCTGTTCCCTGGAAACCGGTCATGACTGGTTCAAGGTCGAACTGCTGGTCCGCGGCCGCGGCAAGCTTCGCTGCTCCTGCATCGCCTACGCGACGCCAAAACAGCGCGAATGGATTCTGACCCAGGTCGATGAGACCTTGAGTCACTTGGATATCCCTGTATAACTGATATGCTCCCTCCCAACCTGCCAGCCAGAATTCAGGACCTGCCGCCGGTGCGGGCGCGGTTCTGTCTGGGAGTCGAGAGGTTTTTGCTGCACAAGCTTGCGCTTCCCCTCCAGGGACGTCATGTCGTGCTGGCCTGTTCCGCGGGAAGTGATTCCCTGGCCCTGCTGTTGATCATGCACTGTCTGGCGTCCCGTCTGAATCTCGCCATCACCGTAGCTCACCTAGACCATTCGCTGCGACCAGAATCAATTCGGGAATCCCATGAACTCGCGCAGCTTTGCTCCAGACTGAACAGACCTGTTGTTTCCGGGTGCTGCAATGTTGGACGGTATGCCCGGAAGTCCGGAATTGGCCTGGAAGAAGCCGGCCGGGTCTTGCGGTACCGCTTCCTGTCCGGCGTGCGCCACAAGGTTGGAGCGGACTACCTGTTCACCGCGCACCATGCCGACGACCTTGCCGAGGATGTTCTGATGCGGCTGATTCGCGGCGTCGGATGGCCGGCCTTGTCAGGGATGGCCGCATGGGATCCCGGGCGTTGCCTGGTTCGCCCTCTGCTGCATACGCCGAAGAACGAATTGCGCGACTTTCTTCGAGCCATCGACGTTTCCTGGTCCGAGGACGCCGGCAACACTGATCCCGCCTTTACCCGCAACCGAATCCGCAACACGCTCATCCCCCTCCTGACCCAGGAAAACCCCCGCTTTTCGGAGAGTATTACCCGCCTGCACGACCAAGGCACCGAGGATGCATCCTTTTTTGCAACCCAGATCACTCCGCTTTTGGAGCAGGCCAGGTTGGAGGACCATTTCCTTCAATCGTCCCTGCTGTCCAGCCTGCACACCGCGCTGCGCTTACGTCTGTACAAAGCCGTGCTGGATGATTTAGGTGCGGGTCAGACCCTGCACGACACATTGCGCCGCCTGGACCATGCCCGGCAACAAGGTCGCACTGGAACGACATTTCAATTTCCCGGGGAAAAAACCGCTGTAGTCCGCGCTGACGGAGTGCACTTTTGTGGCCCCAAAGGTTTTCCAACAAAGAGATAGAATACCTGTACAACCTCATCCATCCGATGCTCGTAACGGTTCGTCATCATTCGCTGACAACATGATTCATACCTGATGTGCCACTATATCCACGACTGATGCAGTCTTCATAACCAACCAGGAGGCAGACAATGCGGCTGAGCGTCAAACTGTTTTTCGGCATTCTACTCATTGCCTTCATGGCCTCCGGCGCCACGGGCTCCTACTTTTATTTCCAGGCCAAGAACGCATTGTTGGACTCCATTCGCCAGCAGCTCAAGGCCACGGCCAAGATGGCCTCCATGCTCGTGGACGGCGACGTCCTGCAGCAACTCACCCATCCCTCGCAGATGACTTCGCCCGAATACTTTGCGATCCAGGATCTGATGGGCGCCATTGCCCAGTCCAATGAAGAATACCTCTACGCCTACACCATGCGCCTGGAAAATGGTCAGGTGCGGTTTATTGTCGATTCTCCGGCCCATGACGACGACGGTGACGGCGTGTTCAGCGATGACGAGCTGCCCGAACCCCTCGGAGCGTTATATCCCGATCCCCCGGAGGAACTGATCCACGGATTCGTTCGCCCCTCCAGCGATCAGCACCCGCACCACGACCAGTGGGGCACGACCATGTCCGGATATGCCCCGATCCTCAATGGATCCGGGCAACCCATCGGATTGATCGGCATCGACATGTCCATCGACCGGGTGGAAAGCAAACTGGCGTCCATTCGCCGCGCCGGTCTCGTTTCCCTGGGCATTGCCCTGCTGGTGGCCGTGCTCATGGGATGGTACTTCAGCCGGCGTATCTTTCAGCCGCTCGTCGCAATGCAGCACGCCCTGGCCCGGGTTGGTGAGGGTGACTACTCCATACAGCTTGACGAATCGGGTCGGGATGAAATTGCCGCTTCGGCCAAAACCTATAACGCCATGGCTCGCGAGCTGCAGGAAAAAGCCTTGATGAAAGCCAGCCTGGGCAAGGTGCTCAATACCCGGGCCATGCAGCACCTTCTGGCTAATCGCCTGAAGCTGGGCGGGGAAATATACCCCGTCACCGTCTTGGTCTGCGATCTGCGCGGTTTTTCCCGGCTGAGCCAGAAACTGCCGCCCAAGCTATTAGTGGGACTGCTCAACGACTACTTCACGGTCATGGTTGAAATCATCCAGAAGCATGGCGGAATGGTGGACAAGTTTGTCGGGGACATGGTTCTGGCGGTTTTCGGTCATCCGGTTCCCCTGGAAGAAGAACAGCAGGCCGCCTTGAAAGCGGCACGGGAAATGATCGCCCGATGCGACGCCCTGAACCAGGAACTTCACCTGGGCCACGACCTGCTGCTTGAGAACTCCGTCGGATTGGATTCCGGCACGGTCCTGGCCGGCAACATCGGCAGTCCGGAACGGATGGAATATACGGTCATCGGTCATGCCGTGAACGTTGCAGCCCGCGTGGAGCGGTTGACGCGGGTCCTGGACGTGCGCCTGGCGGTCAGCACGGATTTCATCGCCGCCCACGGCGACGGACACAATCTGACCAACATAGGCCCACGCAGCCTCCCCGGAATGGATTTGACCATGGAGGTGTATGTCGAGGAGAAGGAGAAGAAATGATCTGATTCCGGGACCGCCGTACCCCTGTGCGGCCCATCTTCCATACCGGATCCCTGGAAGATTTTCTCTCAGGCTGAAAGGTTAACAAAAAAGGGCTACCTATGGTAGCCCTTTTAGTTTTTCCTTGAAGGTCCCCTATTCAGGAACGCCGCCACCGGGAGCCGGGCTGGCCAGTTCTTCAGTGACTCTCTCCACAAGAACCTCGTCTTGGGGACCGATTTCGAGTACCCGTTCGAAATGAAAACGTCCCTGTTCCGGATTGTCCAGGTAGTACTTGTTGAGCATGCCCAGGTTGAAGTGGGCACGGTAATTATCGGGGTTGATGTCGACGATCCGTTCAAACTGCTCCGCGGACTCGGAATACTGGTCCATGTTGTAGTAGGCTACGCCCAGCCCGTTCATGGCCCGATCTTCGGTGGGATCCACGGCCAGGGAACGCCTCCAGAACACGGCAGCACGTTCCCAGGATCCCAGGCGCATGAACTGATCACCCAGGGCCATCAAGGTGGGCAAGTGGTTGGGTTCATTATCCAGCCGGGCCATCATATCCGCAATCTCGTTCATGGCCATGGTGGACTGGGACGTTCTGGCCTGCATGGTCAAACTGGGGTTCTGCAGGCGGTAAATGATGGATCCGACAAATAAAAGGGCCAACCCCAAGGCCACAACCACCAGGATCAGCCGGCGGCCTTGGTCGTGCGGACCAGTTGTCGCGCTACTCATACTTGTGCTGCTCACTATCCAGATCCTCCAGGTGTTGCAAACGTTGTTCAATCCAGGCCTGACCACGGGCTATGAAGAAAATGTAGCCGCCCAGGCCGATCCATACCGCCGCGTTGGCGGCCAACAAATAATGTGACGCATCCATATGATTCATCCCCATCTTTTCAACAAAATCAATTCAAACCGGTCTTCAGCGATTTTCTATCCACCCAAAAAAATACCGGGTAGCGATACGTTCAAGCCTCAGTCTAAGCATTTCGTGGGGATTCGTAAAGAAACACCGTAGAGCGAGATTTTCCCCTTGGGGATACTTGTTTTACTTGAGTCGTGCCCCCTATGATCCGAACCCGATTCTTCGCCTTCTCCAGGGAGCTTGTCCTGGTTTCAGGAATTGCTCCCAAAACCGCTTGTACGCTGCCCCTGTACCTTTCCCCGGTGGCCGCCGGATTCCCTTCTCCGGCGGATGATTTTCTGGAAGGCCGACTGGACTTGAATGAGCACCTGATCAAGAACCCCACGGCAACCTATCTCGTCAAGGTCACCGGAAACTCCATGCGGGACGTCGGCATTTTTTCCGGGGACACCTTGGTGGTGGACAAGTCGATTCAGGCTGATGACGGAAAAATCGTGATCGCCGTGGTTTTCGGCGAGTTCACCGTGAAGACGCTGCGCGTGCGCAACGCGAAAACCAGCCTGGTCCCGGCGAATGGAACGTATCCGGAGATTGAGGTCACACCGGAAATGGACTGTGAAATATGGGGCGTGGTGACAAGCGTCATCCGCAAGCTGTTTTAGGGATCCTTGCAAATCCGAAACGAACTGTTTGAAAATCAAGTCAATATCCACTACCAGCATATCATGTTCTCGATTCGAGACGACCATCGTCCTTTTCATTCCATGCATGTCCTGCCGCTGAACCGTTCAAGAAACCGGGCCGCGTGAGCAATGCACAAAAACACGAAAATCACCGCGAAACAGGCTATTGCCTTGAAATGTCTGGAGTGCTGTTGCGAGGATTGGGACGAAGTTTTCAAATGTCCTTCGTCGGGCAAGGGGGAAACGACAAAATGCTTCCTGTATGACCTCCGACCAAGGACAAGAATGGATAAATTAAAAACCATTTTTTTCGATAAGGATGGCTCGAGAAGAGATGTGAAATTCAGTATGAAGAAAGAGAGGAAAAAGGTTGAACTCAAAAAGCAGCAAAATATTGACCCCAATGAGCCGAAAAAACGCACTCCCAAAAAGGAAGCGAAACCCAAACAATAACATTCGGTTTCACACCCTGCCGCCGCTCTCGTTCCCCACCGACGCACTTGGGCTGCATGGCATCAGCGCTCCCCGCGAATCATTGGCAGAAGCTGCCAATGATTCCTCCTCAGAACCCTTCCGTCAAAAACGCTTAATCAATTAGCAAATCACGAATCATCTCAAATAGACATCATTTGACGAGACGAGTCCAGCTTGTCAGGATTGTTTTCGTCATTATCTGTCAAACCCAAGTTCACTTCCTCAGCATGAATGTTCTCAATATTGCACCTTCCCCTGGGATCGCCGCCCACCAGTGCGGCCAGCGTTGTGTTCAGCACGACACTCCCGACGCTGCTTCAGTTTCTGATGACCTGTTGCGAAATGCATCAATGGGAATCGTTCGATTTTGGCGCAAAATGTCCAACAAAGGCAACTCTATGCAACGCGCCTTTTTTCTGTGCTAGTTTTTTGTGATGTATTTCTCAAAGCCGCCATCTGTTTCAACGCAATATGGAGAATTCAATGTCTTGTGAGCGCTGCCGTCCGGGAACCGAACCAAAACAGAGTTCATCCATACCCAAGATCCCGACGTGCATCCGGGGGCTGGACGAAATCCTGCACGGTGGTCTTCCGACCGGCCGGACCACGATATTCAACGGCAAGCCCGGCACCGGCAAGTCCATCCTGGCGTTGGAGTTTCTCTATCGTGGAGCAATTGCCGGTGAACCGGGCATCTTCGTTTCCTTTGAAGAACGCGCCGAAGACATCCGGCTCAATGCCGCCGGAATGGGCATGGATATTGAGGCGTTGGAGGCCGCCGACAAATTGAAGATCATCCATGCCGAACTGCCGCAAGATGCGTTTCGAGCCGGGGATTTCGACTGCAAAGGCCTCTTGGCCCAGATTGAAGGATTTGCGCGGCTCATGGGCGCCAAGCGGGTGGTTCTGGACGCCATTGACGTGCTCATGTGGGCGTTCGCCGACCCGGTGCGCGAACGGGAGGAAATCTACTTCATCCACAACACGCTGCGCGATCTCGGCATGACCACCGTGCTCACCGCCAAGCTGGGGCAAGACGGTGAAAGGAACTATCCCTTCCTGGATTTCATGGTCGATTGCGTGCTGCACCTGGACCAGAGAATGTCCGGGCAAGTCCGCACAAGGAGATTGAACGTTCTGAAATACCGTGGGTCGGACTTCATGGCGAATGAACATCCTTATCTTTTCTCTCACGATGGAATTGTCTTGATGCCTGTCTCGTCCGCTCAATTAATCCAACCGCCTATCGGAAAGCGCGTATCCAGCGGCGTGGACCAGATCGACGCGATTCTCGGCGGAGGATATAAACAGGGAACGTGCATTTTGGTGGCGGGTCCCAGCGGAAGCGGCAAGACGTCCCTGGCCTGCACTTTCGCCCACGCCGCCTGCAACCGGGAAGAGAAAGTACTCTATGTGGACTACGAAGTGTCCCGGGAGACATTGCTCGATGGAATGCAGAGCATCGGCCTCAAACTGGAATCGGCAGAGAGGGAAAACTGGCTGCGCATCGTCACGGCCATGCCCGAATCCGACGGTGTCGAAGGACATCTGTTGCGCATCCTCAATCATATTGCCGAATTCAATCCGCAACATCTTGTGCTCGACGCCATTTCAGCCAGCCGACGGATGGGTAGTGAACGCGCCGCCTTCGACTTCCTGATGCGATTGATGACCGAATGCAAAAAACGCGGCATCACCTGTTTTTACCTGAACCAGACGACCGGAACCGAGCTCATCAGCGAATTGAGCGGAATAGGCCTCTCCTCTCTGGTGGATACGATTCTCGCGCTGGATTATTTTCTGGCTGACGAAAGCCTGTGCCGCCGACTGCTGGTCGTCAAATCCCGCGGCTCGGCCCATTCCCATCAATACCATTACATGTCCATTACGAACGATGGGATCATTCTCATGCCGCAGGCGGCCAAGCCCGTTGAAGCGTCATAAAAAGTGGAAGCGACCATCATGAGCAGACGCGATCAACCCTTATCGGATAATATGATTCACTATCATCTTACCCTCTTCATAGCCGGGAACGGCATGAATTCACAAATTGCCCGTAAGAACCTGATCGAACTCCGAGACGGCGAACTGGCGGGACGATGCACCATGGAAATTGTGGATGTCCTGGAGAATTTTGCCGCGGCGGTAAAACACAATATTCTCGTAACGCCCACGATGCTGATATCCACCCCCCTTAACACCGTAATGATCGTGGGTAATTTGAACGACCGGGAAAAGGTCCGAGTAGCCCTTCAATCGAGTATGGTTGAATCATGAATGAAGACATAGAAAGCCTGCGCAGGCGGCTGGAGCGCGCCGAGGCCGTCCTGGAGGCGATCCGGAACGAGGAAGTCGACGCGGTTGTCGGGACTCGCAAAATCGTTCTTTTGAAGCTCCAGGAAACGGAGAAGGAACTGCGCGATACCGAGAAACGGCTTCGCCTCGTCATGGATTCGGCAAAAGTTGCTTCATGGGAACTCGACCTGGCCACGGGGAATTTCACGTCATGTGCAAAGCTACGCCGGATGTTCGGCTTGCCGTCCCGGGACTGTCCGCAATCCCGGGATGAGTATCTCAGCCTGTACACCGAAGAAGACCGGGAAAGAATACAGACCGCGGACGAACACGCGATCAGAACCGGTGAACAATACGAGATGGAATACCGCATCCGACGACCAAACGGCGCATCTCGCTGGTTACGCAGCCTTGTGGTGCCCGTGGCCGACGACCAGGGCCGGGTCGTCAAATTGGCGGGCATAATCACGGACATCACCCGTGACGTTCGCACTCGGGAAGTCTTGCGGGAGAGTGAAAAACGCTTTCGGATCATGGCCGACGGTTCCCCATTCCCCATCTGGGTCAACGATGTCCGCGGGAAGTCGGTCTATGTCAATCAAGCCTATCGCGACTTCTTCGGGGTTACCCTGGATGATGAGAAAAAGAACGGCTGGCAGGTGCAGATCCACCCGGAGGATGCAAAATCATACACCAAGGAGTTCATGAACGCGCTCCAGGAAAGACGAGTTTTTACCGCAACAGCGCGCGTTCGCCGCCATGACGGCAAATGGCGCTGGATTAAATCCCAGGCCACGCCACGTTTTTCGGAAACCGGTAGATTTCTCGGCATGGTGGGTAGCAGTACGGACATCACCGACCATGTCCTGGCTGAAGAGGAAGTTACCCGGAAAAATGAGGAGCTTGAAGAGGCGCTTGCGGAACGTGACAGGTTCTTTTCCATCATCGCCCACGACCTCAGGTCGCCCTTCATGGGCTTTCTCGTGTTCATCAAGATGTTGACGGAACGAATCGACAATTTAACTCTGCATGAGATCCAACGATTGTCCGGAGACATGCAGCAATCCGCGCAGAACCTGCATAAACTCCTCGAAAACCTGTTGGAATGGTCACTGTCCCAACGAGGTGAAACCGCTTTTGATCCAGTCCGGTGCGAGCTTGCGGAAACGGTTAACCACAACATTGATTTGATAAAGATGGTCGCTCTGCAGAAGGGTGTCGAATTTCATTCCGACATCCCCGAAGGATTGAGCATATTGGCCGACAAGTCCATGTTGAACACCATCCTCCGCAATTTGTTCACCAATGCCGTCAAATTCTCGAACGTTTCTGGAGAGGTGCGCGTTTGCGCCGTCCAAAACGATTCCTTCGTCGAAATTTCCGTCAAGGATGACGGCATCGGGATGGATCAGCAATCCCTGTCCAACCTCCTGAAACTGGACAAGATGCACTCCAGGAAAGGAACCGGTGGTGAAAAAGGAACGGGACTCGGTCTCTTGTTGTGCAAGGAATTTATCGAAAAACATGACGGTAATATTTGGGTGAACAGCAAAGTCGACAAGGGGACGACCATTTATTTCACCTTGCCGCTGTATGCCCATGACCTGATGACGGATGCGCCTGCCCAACGTCATAAAAACAGAGACTTTGCCCCAGGCGTAATGGAATACACCAACTGAACCAGCTGCCCATGACCGGCAAGACCATGATGCCGATCCTGAAACAACCCTTCGCACCTGTTGCGCCATGGCCTTGAGCCGAGAACATGATTCCGGACATGGCTGAAGGCATGACCACAAGGAGCCGCCATGAGTTTTGATGCCCTGCTCTCCCCCTGGCTTGCCTGGTTTCTGCTGGGCATTGCCTTTGTGTTCCTGGAACTTTTTTTGCCCGTTTTCATCTTTCTGTTCTTCGGCATTGGGTGCCTGGGCGTTGTGCTGGCCTTGTTCGTCTTCGATCTGGATCTTTCCCAGCAGCTGGTCGTTTTCATCCTGACCACCATCATCTCTCTCTTCGTATTCCGCAAATGGATGATGCGCACTTTTCGAGGCGTCACCGCGAATCACCAAGGTATGGATTTTGACGATTTCCCTTTGGGCGAACGCGTTCTCGTCCTCAAATCCATCCTGCCACCCAACACCGGCCGGATCCAGCATCGCGGGACGGCCTGGGACGCTGTTGCCGATGAAGCGGTTGATGCCGGTCAAACCGTTGAAATTGTGAAGTATGCCGATGATTCTCGGCACGTTTTCCTTGTCCGCCGAATAAAGGAGCCATCCGAATGAACGCACCGCTTATCGCATTACTGGTACTGACCGGTCTCATCGTCATCGTCCTGTTGAAGTCCGCCGTCATCGTTCCTCAAAAAAAAGAATATATTGTCGAACGGCTCGGCAAGTACAACAAGTCCCTGGGCGCGGGGTTTCATATCCTCATGCCCTTTCTGGATCGGGTGGCATATAGGTACTCGATGAAGGAGGAGGTCATCGATATTCCAAGTCAAACATGCATCACGAAAGACAATGTGACCGTGGAAGTCGATGGATTGATCTATCTGCAGGTCGTGGACAGCAAACGTGCGGCCTACGGGATCAACGACTATCGCATGGCCGCATCCCAATTGGCCCAGACGACGCTGCGCTCCTGCGTCGGCCGCATCGATCTCGATAAAACCTTTGAGGAACGCGAAACAATCAACAGCCAAGTGGTGGAGTCCATTGATCTGGCTGCCCAGACATGGGGCGTCAAGGTCCTGCGGTACGAGGTCAAGGACATCATCCCGCCGGAATCCGTAAAAAAGGCCATGGAAGCCCAGATGACCGCGGAGCGTGAAAAACGTGCGGCCATTGCCAGGTCCGAAGGAGAGCGGCAGTCCACCATCAACCGCGCGGAAGGAGACCGCCAGGACGCCATTCTCCGATCCGAGGGCGAAAAGCAGCGTCGCATCAACGAGGCCCAAGGCGAAGCCCAGGAAATCCTGACCGTTGCCCAGGCCACCGCCGAAGGCTTGAGCACCATTGCCAGGCAGTTGGAAATGCCGGGAGGCCAGAACGCCGCCTCGCTGAGAATCGCGGAACAATACGTCAATGAATTCGGAAAATTGGCAAAAACATCCAACACGCTGGTCATTCCCGCCAATATCGGCGACCTGGCCGGCATGGTGTCCACGGCCATGACGGCGCTGCAAACCGTGAAGACGCAGAAATAACTTCTTTCCGCGGCATCAGGCAGTTGACGCTGAACGAAAGCAGAACTGGCTGGCCTGGTCTGTCTTGATGTGAGACGCATGGAGAATGCAGTGACAGCCCCTGAGCCCAATACCGGTGCAAAACATCAGGACCTGCTCCGCGCACTGCGCGCCATGGGCAAGGCCGTGGTGGCCTTCTCCGGCGGGCTGGACAGCACGTTCCTGCTCCATGCGGCGCGTCAGGCCCTGGGGGAAAACGTCGTGGCCGTGACCATCTTCACTCCGTACATGCCGGAAACGGAGATTGAAGATGCAACAAATACGGCTCGCGTTATGAGCGTTGCTCATGAATTGCTAAACGTTCCTTTCCCGGAAGCCATCCGCACCAATCCGGCGAATCGCTGCTACTTCTGCAAGCGCACCTTGTTTGCACACCTGCTTCAGCTGGCTGCAGCAAGGGGCATCGATCATGTCCTGGACGGCACGAACCTTGACGATCTGGGCGATCACCGTCCCGGGTTCAAGGCCGTCCGGGAACTTGGCGTTGAAAGCCCCTTGCTTGCGGCGGGCCTGACAAAACAGGATCTCCGGGATCTTTCCAAGAACCAGGGTCTACCCACCTGGAACAAGCCCGCCGGCGCATGCCTGCTCACGCGCATCCCCCACGACACGCCTGTGAAAGAAGCCGAACTGCGCCGTATCGATCGGGCCGAAACCGTTTTGAAGGAACTGGGTTTTCATGCCGTCCGCCTGCGCAGTCACGGCGACATCGCCCGAATCGAAGTTCCCCGCGAACAACTGGTCGACGTGGTCGAAGCGGACGCTCGGCACGGAATCAGTAAACAGCTCATAGCCCTGGGTTATCGCCATGTGACCTTGGACTTGGCCGGCTACCGCATGGGCAGCCTCAACAGGGAAGCAAAATGAAGCCGACCTGATTGCACAACAACATCCAAGAACAGACACCGACATGGATGCACAAGACATATTGAAGCAACTGCTGATAGACATTCAGAACGGCAGAATGAACGTGGAACAGGGGATGGAGCAACTACGCGATTTCCCGGTCATGGATCTCGGCCATACCAAGATCGACCGGCACCGCTCGCTGCGAAACGGTTTCCCCGAAGTCATCTACGGCGAGGGCAAGACGCCCGAACAGATCGGCGAGATCTTCGAACGCATGGGTACGCTGGCCAACGTCCTCGCCACCCGCGTCTCCCCCGAGATGGCCGCGCATGTTCAGTCCCTCTGCCCGGATGTCCTGTACCATCCCCTGGCCCGCACCCTGTCCCTGACACGGAATGCAATCGTCTACGGCCCGGGCGAGATCGCCATTGTCACGGCCGGAACCTCTGATCTGCCCGTGGCCGAGGAAGCGCGGGTGACCTGCGAGATGCTCGGCAGCCGGGCAACCATAGTGTCCGACGTCGGCGTGGCCGGAATCCATCGGCTTTTTGACCGCCTTTCAGTTATTCGCCAAGCGCAAGTGATCATCGTGGTCGCTGGCATGGAAGGCGCCCTGGCCAGCGTGGTCGGCGGCCTCGTCTCCCAACCCATCGTCGCCGTGCCCACTTCTGTGGGATACGGCGCGTCACTCTCCGGATTCACCGCCCTGATGTGCATGCTCACTTCCTGCGCCAGCGGAGTGACCGTGGTGAACATCGACAACGGCTTCGGCGCAGCCTGCGCGGCCTGCAAAATAACCAATCTCTTTCGCGATTCCTGATTCTGTTTGCGTCTTGGTAAAGCACGCGGCACAGCTTCCGGAAGCAGCTCTGTTTTATAGCAGGTTGTCGCGGGAAGGCATGCGGTGAAGACAGGAAATAAAATTACATCGCGTCATCGAATTCGTTCCGGTACCGTGCCGTGCCGCCGGCCCTGGGCAGGGCGTTGTCGTCGAATACGGCGACCATGAATGCCTCATCCGGAACCCCCTCCCATTGGCTGACAAGGCGATACGTGGATGCCTGCTCGAAACCGAAACGCGGGTAGTATTCGGGATGTCCCAGTACGATCACAAACGGACAGCCGGACCGGCGCAGGTGCTCAAGTCCGTGCCGCACCAGTTGGGTGCCGATGCCCTTTCGCTGACGGGAGGGCAGCACCGCCATGGGCGCCAGCCCCATACCCGCCGCGTCGGAGCCGTCCACCGTGACCGGGGTGAACAGGATGTGGCCGACAACGGCACCGTCCTCCACGGCCACGAAGGCGAGATATTCCTTGCAGGAACTCCGGAGCGCGTCCACCAGGGCCGCCTCCGGGCCGTTCTCGAACGCGGCCAGGTTCAGACTTTGGACGGCATTCTGGTCTTGGGGATCTTCTTGTCGGATTTCGAGCATCATAAATCACCCTTCATAAGTTGAGCGCGTTGAAGCGTTGAAGTGGTTGAGCATCCTCGCAATTACTTCTGAGGATGCCCTCCTTTGTCTGTATTCCAGACGATACATCCATTACCGTTCGGGAGTTTCAACGCTCTCCCGGAAACTTTTTTTGAACAGTAGAATCACTACTGACAAAACATCTTGACAAGAGCGCATTCGCCTTTTACATCGTCAGTATGACTGCTACTGACAAAGTTGGTCGCCGCACGGAACTGCGGAATCTTGCCCGTGTACAGCCGGGCTATCTCAGCCGTACCAGCGTTCACCATGTGCCAAAGGGCACGCATTGGCTTCTCCAGGCCAGGGACATCTCCCCCCAGCACGGCCTCCGTCTAGACGCCCTTGTCCGGTTCCAGCCCGAGCGGAATCCTGACCTGTACCGGGTTTCACGCGGCGACATCCTGCTCACGGCTCGGGGCCAGGATCACCGGGCCTACCTGGTCGAAATGGACCTTTATGACGTGCTCGCCTCCAGCGTGTTCTACATCATCAGGCCGATTGAGGACTTGGTTCTGCCCGGCTACCTCGCGTGGTGGCTGAATCAGCCGGAAGCCCAGGCCGCCCTTGACTTCGCCTCGCACGGAACCGGGATCGGCTACATCTCCCGCCCGTTGATGGAAGTCCTTTCCGTCGTGGTGCCGCCGCTTGATGTGCAGCGGAAGATTTCAGAAACCATGGACCTGTGGCGGCGACAGCAGTCGATCCAGACCCGTCTTGACCAGAAACGCGAACAATTGATCCACGCCGTCTGCCGCCAGGCCGTTGGCGTGGAAAAGGAATAAATCCATGACTCAGACCGTCTCCCAAAAGGAAATCAACGACATCCTCTGGCAGGCCTGCGACACGTTTCGCGGCACGCTCGATCCGACGCAGTACAAGGACTATATCCTCGTAATGTTGTTCATCAAGTACATGTCGGACCTATGGAACGATAAGCGCGATGACTTCCTCAGGCAGTACAAGGGCGACGAGCAGCGGGTCAAGCGAGCCCTGGATCGCGAACGTTTCGTCATGCCCATGGTCGAGTTGCGCGACAAAAACGGCAAGGTCGAAGAGACCTTTCCCGCCAGCTTCGACAGCCTGTATGAGCGCCGCACCCGCACCAACATCGGCGAACTGATCAACATCGCCCTTGAAGCCATCGAAGACGCCAACAAGGCCAAGCTTGAAAATGTTTTCCGCAACATCGACTTCAACTCCGAGCCCAACCTCGGTCAAGCCAAGGACCGCAACCGCCGCCTGAACCTTCTTTTGGAGGACTTTGCCAAGCCGCGGCTCAACCTGCGACCCAGCCGCATCGGCAACCAGGATGTGATTGGAGATGCCTACGAATACCTGATCAGCCGCTTTGCCGCGGACTCGGGCAAAAAAGGCGGCGAGTTCTACACTCCAGGCGAAGTCGCAACCCTTTTGGCCAAGCTGCTCAAGGCCAAGCCCGGGGATACCATCAGCGACCCCACGTGTGGCTCCGGCTCCCTGCTCATCCGCGTGGCCAAGGAAATCGGCTCAGCCAACTTCGCGCTCTTCGGCCAGGAATCCAACGGCTCAACCTGGGCGCTGTGCCGCATGAACATGTTCCTGCATGAAATGGACAACGCCCGCATCGAGTGGTGCAACACCATCACCAGCCCGCATCTGGTCGAAGGCGACCGCCTGCTCAAGTTCAACGTCGTGGTCGCCAATCCGCCTTTCAGCCTCGACAAATGGGGTCACGACCACGCCGAGAACGATCCGTACAACCGTTTCTGGCGCGGCATCCCGCCCAAAAGCAAAGGGGACTTCGCCTTCATCAGCCACATGATCGAGACCGCCCTGGAGGACGAGGGTCGCGTCGGCGTCATCGTGCCCCACGGCGTCCTGTTCCGGGGCGGGGCCGAAGGCAGGATTCGCCAAAAACTCATCGAGGACAACCTCCTCGAAGCCGTCATCGGCCTGCCCGCCAACCTCTTCTTCGGCACGGGCATTCCCGCCGCCATCGTCGTCTTCAACAAGGCCCGCAAGGCCTGGGATCAGGCTGGCTCGCACCGGGACAAGCACATCCTCTTCATCGACGCCAGCCGGGAATTCGAGGACGGCAAGAACCAAAACCGCCTCCGTCTCCAGGACATCAACAAAATCGTCACGACCTTCGAGGCCTTCGCGCAGGTCGAAAAATACGCCTATCCGGCCACGCTGGATGAGATCAAGGAGAATGATTTCAACCTGAACATTCCGCGTTACGTGGACACCTTCGAGCCGGAACCGGAAGTCGATATCCCAACCGTGCAAAAGGAAATCGCCATGCTGGAAGACGAACTCGCCGTCGTGCAGAAGGAACTGGCGGGGCATCTCAAGGAATTGGGGTTGAGCTGATTCGAGGAAGCGAGCCGCAACCTCTGTCACGACCCGGCGTAACCATTCCGAGGACATCCTCGCAATGGTTACGGATGATTCCAAAGTAGCATGTTTTGGATTGCGGCAAAATTGCCAAGTATATTGAATAGAGGCGTTATGAGTGAAAAAACAGTATGGCCAATGATACCGCTCGGCAATCTGCTCAAACAGGTACGTCGGCCGGTGAGCGTGAAAAAGGACGCGATTTATCGAGAAATCGGCATCCGTAGCCACTGCAAGGGAATCTTTCATAAACCGGAGACCACAGGCGAGAAGATTGGCGAGAAGCGTGTCTTCTGGATCGAGCCAGATTGTCTTGTACTCAATATCGTTTTCGCTTGGGAGCAGGCTGTTGCCATGACCAGCAACACTGAGGCGGGAATGATAGCATCACATCGCTTCCCCATGTACTGCTCTCGCAACGGCAAGCTCTTGCCGGAATACGCTTGGCGCTACTTCACCACTCCACGGGGCAAGTATGATCTGAATGTCGCCTCACCCGGCGGCGCCGGACGAAATAAGACACTTGGGCAGGAAGAGTTCAAACAACTCAAAATCCCCGTTCCGCCATTAGAATATCAACGCAAGGCTGTGTCGGTCTTGTCCACTGCGGATCAGGCGATTGCGAGCTTGGAAAAGCTGATCTCGGCAAAACGGACGCTCAAAAAGGGGCTGGCCCAGCAACTTCTCACCGGCCTACGCCGCTTGCCGGGATTCAGCAAACCGTGGGGCATGCAGCGGCTCGGCAATCTCGTCACTCTCCATTTCAGTGGAATTGATAAGAAGACGCATGCTGACGAAGTACCTGTTCGTCTCTGTAACTACACGGATGTGTTCTACAACGACCGCATCACGAGCGATATGAGCTTCATGCAGGCCACCGCCAGCAAGTCCGAGATCGAAAACTTTTCCCTCAAACAATGGGACGTAATCATCACCAAGGATTCCGAGACACCCGACGACATTGGAAAGCCAGCCGTTGTCATGCAAGATATGTCTGGCGTCGTGTGCGGCTACCACTTGGCCATTCTTCGCCCAATGGCCGTGGATGGCTCGTTCCTGGCTCAACTGCTCCGTCTGACCCGGACGCGTTACGAACTGTATCGCATTGCCAACGGCGTGACCCGCTTTGGACTGGGACAGTCGTCTCTGCGTCACCTTGATCTCTCGGTCCCAGATCAGTCAGAGCAGACTTGTATCGCCGCCGTGCTGGGCACGGCGGATCGGGAGATCGCCCTGCTGGAGAAGAAGCATGCCGCCCTGCGAGAATTGAAAAAGGGCCTGATGCAGAAACTACTGACCGGCTCTGTCAATCAGAAAGCGGAGGTGGACAGTGGACTTTGATGTCTATTGCGATGAGAGCCGACCTGACGTTTTTTGCTCCCGAAAAAACAATGCCCGACACTTGGTTATCGGCAGCCTGTGGTTGCCCACGGCGGCGCGCAATGAAATGAAACAGGCCATCCATGGATTGCGCGACAAACATCGCGTTGGTGGAGAATTCAAGTGGCGTAAAGTCACGCCTTCCCGCCGCGATTTCTACATGGAATTGATCGCCTGGTTCATGTCCATGGGGGACCGGCTGCGATTTCGTTGCATTGCCGTAAACCATGAGCAGTTAAATCTGAAGCTGTACCACGATGACGATCAGGAGTTGGGATTCTATAAGTTCTATTATCAGGTGTTGCATCACTGGATTCTTGACTGCAACCGGTATTCGATTTTTTGTGATTTCAAGAAAAATCGCAAAGCGGACAGGCTGCATGTACTCCAGCGATGCCTGAGAAATAGCAACCTGTCTTCGGATATTCTGCGTGTGCAGGCTGTCCGCTCAAAAGAGTCCGTGTTGCTGCAATTAACGGATGTTCTGACAGGGATTGCTTCGGCACGGCTGAACAACATCCTCACGCCCAACACCACCAAGCATGACCTGGTATGCGGACTGGAGAACCGAGTGGGTCGACAGGTTCGCCATACAATGCGGAATGAGCAGAAATTCAATGTGTTCGTGATAAACTTGGCGGGAGGCTGGTGAGGTGGGCTACCCCGCACTGGTTTTGTATCAGACCGAGCAGGAATATCGCATCCATTTTGAACGGATGTACTGTCGTGGTGAATTACAGTGCTTCGACGGCATTATGGTGCGATTCCGGAAGAAGGATTTTGACCACTGTTTCTTCGAGAGCAGCAATCGGGATGGCGTCAAGAATCAATTTTCCAGACAACGCGCTGAACGGATCGACTGGATCAAGGCGGCATTGCAGGACGGACAGGCTGATATTTTCGTGGGCTGGGACAGCAGCAAACGGCGGTACGATCATTCTCGTCGCGTAACGCTGGTGATGGGGGATTATGTGGTGGTGATTCGGCTCACAGGCCAAAAGAAAGCGGTCTTCGTCACCGCATTCGTGGCAGACTCGGCGATGACGCTGGATCGCATCAAGGGAAGCCCGAGGTGGACTCGGCTTCGGGCATAAAAAAACCGCTGATTCACCAGGTGGGCTCAGCGGTAAGCCTTTGCAGGTTCTGCAGCCGCTGGCTGAGAACGAATTCAGTTATGGCTATTTGGGCCGGAAAGTCAAGCGGTTCGGCAATAAGAATTGACATGCATGTCGCCCAATCAGAAACGAAACCGGGCAGTTCCTTTCAGAACCATCCACCGACCGGGAATTCCCTGTCCGTTTCAGCGGACTTCATTTCGGGCGGAGACGTCATGCAAGCAACGACAACGGACATTTTCGGGATGTCGGGGAAAAGGGCCTAACATATGGATATCCCCTCCTTCAAAGAAGACCTGATCTCGCAGGTTCCGGCTTTGGAACTGCTCCAGAATCTGGGGTACATCTACCTTGCCCAGGAAGAGACGTTCCGGGCGCGAGGCGGCCGGTTGGCCGGGGTGTTGCTGGAGAGCGTGCTGGTCGAGCAGTTGCGGACAATCAACGTCATCCGTTTCAAGGGACGCGAATACCCGTTCAGCGAGGGCAACATCCTCGCGGCGGTGCAGGCGCTCAAGGACGTGGCTGACAACGGACTGGTCCAGACCAACGAGAAGGTCTACGACCTGCTGAAGCTGGGCCGGGCCATGCAACAGTCCATTGACGGCGATACCAAGAGCTTTCAACTGGATTACATCGACTGGAAGCACCCGGAGAACAACGCCTACCACGTGGCCGAAGAGTTCGCGGTGGAGCGCGGCGGCAGTCACGAGACGCGACGGCCGGATGTCGTTTTATTTGTCAACGGCATCCCTTTCGTGGTGATCGAGTGCAAGCGGCCGGACCTGAAAGACGCCATCGGCCAGGCGGTCAGCCAGCAAATCCGCAACCAGCAGCAGGACCAGATTCCCCGCTTGTTCCACTACGCTCAGCTCCTGCTGGCGGTTTCCAAGAACGAGGCCAAGTACGCCACGGTGGGCACTCCGGCCAAGTTCTGGGCGGTATGGAAAGAAGAGCTTGGACCCGAGGAAACGGCATCGCTGAAGCAACTTGTGAGCATACCGCTCACGGAAGAACAGGTGGACAAGGTGTTGGTCTCCCGAAAGTGGCTGGTGAAGACGGACTTCGCCGGATACGGCAGCCTTGAGCGGCAGATAACCGAACAGGATAGGGCGCTGTACGCGCTGTGCCGCCCGGAACGGCTCCTGGAATTGACGTATCGATTCATGCTCTTCGATGCCGGGGAGAAAAAGGTTGCGCGGTATCAGCAGTATTTTTGCGTGAACAAGATCATGGAGCGGATTCGCCGCCTGCAGCAGGACGGCCGCCGACAAGGCGGCGTGGTCTGGCACACCCAGGGCAGTGGAAAAAGCTTGACCATGGTGATGCTTGCGGAGGCGATCACGCTGGAAGGCGGCATTGACAATTACAAGATCATCCTGGTGACCGACAGGGTGGATCTGGACGACCAGATTTACAAGACGTTCCACCATTGCGGCACGGTGCCGGTGCAGGCCAAGACCGGCAAGCATTTGGCCGAACTGCTGCGCGACAACACGGCCCGGATCATCACCACGGTGATCGACAAGTTCGAACTGGCGGTGAGCAAGACCGACGTGCGGGACGAGAATCCGGACATCTTCGTGCTGGTGGATGAAAGCCATCGCGGGCAGTACGGTGAGCTTCACGCCAAAATGAAGAAGGCCCTGCCCAACGGATGTTTCATCGGATTCACCGGTACGCCGGTGATGAAGAAGGACAAGAACACCATCGAGCGGTTCGGCGGACTGATCGACACGTACACCATTGAGCAGGCGGTCAAGGACAAGGCCGTGGTGCCGTTGCTGTACGAAGGCCGGCACGTGGACCAGAAGGTGGACACCGAATCGGTGGATCCCTGGTTCGAGCGGATCACGGGAAACCTGAGCCGGGAGCAGAAGGCGGACCTGAAAAGGAAGTTTTCCTCAACGGACCAGTTGAACAAAGCCCAGCAGAAAGTCATGCGCATCGCCTGGGATGTGGGCGAGCATTTCCGCGACAACTGGCAGGGCACGCCGTACAAGGCCCAACTGGTCGCCCAGGACAAGGCCACGGCGCTGCTTTACAAAAAGTTCCTCGACGATTTCGGCCTGGTAGGCTGCGAGGTGCTGATTTCGGGCCCGGACGAGCGCGAAGGCGAAGAGGACGTGCATGAGGAATCCACGGACGAGGTAAAGGCGTTCTGGAAAAAAATGATGGCCAAGTACGGCAGCGAAAAGGAGTACAACCGTCAGGTCATCAGTGCCTTCAAGAACGCCGAGCAGCCGGAAATCATCATCGTGGTGGACAAGTTGCTGACGGGATTTGATGCGCCGCGCAACACGGTGCTGTACCTGACGCGCCGGTTGAAGGGACACTCCCTGCTCCAGGCCATCGCCCGCGTGAACCGACTCTATGACGGCAAGGATTTCGGCTACATTATCGACTACCGCGGCGTGCTTCAGAATCTCGATGAAGCGCTGGACATCTACGGTCGACTCTCGGAGTTCGACATGGCCGGCCTGGACGATCTGAGCACCGCGTTGTCGGATGTGCGGTCCGAGGCACAAAAACTGCCGCAGCGGCATTCGGACCTTTGGGAGGTGTTCAAGACGGTCCGAAACCAGCAGGACGAGGAAGCCTACGAACTGCTGCTGGCGGACGAGGAGCTGCGCGGAAAGTTCTACGAACGGCTCAGCGCCTTCTCACGGACCCTGGGCGTCGCGCTGTCGTCGTCGGCGTTTCTCGAAACGACACCCGAAGGCAAACTGAGGAAGTACAAGAGCGATTTGCGTTTTTTCATGCAGCTGCGGACCTCGGTGCGCAAGCGATATGCCGAGGTGGTGGATTTCAAGGAGTATGAGGCCCGCATCCAGAAGCTGGTGGACCAGCACGTCGGCACCGGGGAGGTGGAGAAAATCACCGACCTGGTGAACATCTTCGACGCCGACGCCTTTGCCAAGGAAGTGGAGAAGCTGGACAGCGCGGCCTCGAAAGCCGACACCATCGCCTACCGCACCAAGCGAACCATCCATGTCCGAATGCAGGAAGATCCGGCGTTCTACCGGCGGTTCTCGGAGATGCTGGAAGACGCCATTCGGGCTTTTCGTGAGCAGCGCCTGTCGGATGCCGAGTATCTGCGGAATGTCCGGGAGATCGCCGAGAAGATCAAAAACCGCACCGGCGACGACATCCCCGCGGAGTTGGCCAACCATGACGTTGCTAAGGCGTTCTTCGGGGTACTGCAGGATGTCTTGATGCGGTACGCAGCCGAGGGGTTCAACCCTCGATCGGCCAGCACCATGGCCAGCCTGGCCATTGACGGGATCATCCTCCAAAACCGCATCGTCAACTGGACGAACAACACCGACGTGCAGAATCGGATGATGAGCGCGATCGAGGACTACCTGTTCGATCTGAAGGATCAGCAAAGGATCGACCTGACCTTCGAGGATGTCGACCGCATCCTGGAGATGGTGCTCGACATAGCCAGAACACGATATGCCTGATTCATCCCCTCAAATCGTGCTCGTTGAACATGCCGGGGAGCATGTTCCCGTCTCGGTTGATTTCAAGGATCGGCAACGCCTGTCGATCTCGGTTCATCCCGATGGTTCGGTGACCGCATTGGCCCCGACGGGCCGCTCCCTGGACGACGTGCTGACACACCTGAATCGCCGCCGATTCTGGATCGCCAAGCAACGCCGTTACTTCGAGGCGTATCAACCGCTACCTGTTGAGAAGCGGTATGTTCCCGGCGAAACCCACCTTTACCTCGGCCGACAGTACCGGTTGCGCGTACATCAATCAGACAAGACATTCGTGCGGCTGATAGGCAGGTTTTTCGAGGTTCACATCCCCACGCCGAAACAGCCCCGACCGATCGCAACAGCCATGAAGGGATGGTACCAAGCGCACGCCGAAACGATCTTCCGTGATCGTCTGCGTCGCTGCGCCCAGAATGCGACCCCGCTGCGATTCGGCTTGGACGTGCGACTTCGGGTCAAGCCCATGGAACGTCGCTGGGGCAGTTGCTCCAAAGCCGGGATGATTACCCTGAACACCGACCTGGTGAAGATGCCGTTGCACTGCATCGACTATGTGATCGTCCACGAGCTGTGCCACCTGCGCATCCATGACCACAGTCCGGCATTTTTCAGGATGCTGGGCCAGTGCATGCCCGACTGGCAACAGCGCAAGGAGCGGCTGGAGTCAATGGTTATGCGGTGAGTGCTGCACGGTTTCGAACACCGCTAGTTGACTGTTGTGGATAACTCCAGAAAATCGGGTCGTGTACCGTCGATATTTTGAACCGATCTCTCTTGGTAATTTTATTTTTTCACATCGCGAAATCATTCCCGAGCGGGGATGTACAAATGGTATTCCCATTGTTTCGTTGTCGAGCATGTCTTGTCTCAGTTGTACTACTCAGCTTCAGAGCAGGGAAAGGTTGATTTCCAAATTTTGCGACAAGCATGGTCTGGATTCCAGCATCGCGGGAATGACTTGTTTTACAATGCCGTCTCCGGATCAGTCATACCAGCGAAGACGGGCGCTGTCGCTATCCTGGTCGCTTCTGCTCGGATGAGCTGAGCAGGAACTCTCATTTTTTGTCCAGCCTGATGGACAAAAACAGGTTTGTCCAGAAAGGTGGACAAAATGCTCACAAAAACGGAAATGAAGCCTCTGCCCCTACTCTGCGCGTCATTTGTTTGCGCTTCCTGATCTTTCGTTTTATGCAACTCCTGAGACTTTTGGGAATCCACTGCACACCTCTATTCATCCTAAAATATTCATGAACACGAAAGCGACTGTTCAGCCGGAAGTTGAGGATGAGAGTCATATCCTTCAAGATGCAAACAGCGAATCCTCCCCATGACCCTTGACGAGTACCTGCGCAACGGGGTCGTTATTGACCTGGAGATCCATCCGGAAGAAAACCGGCTGCTCAAGATCGGGGTCGTTGATCTTCGGGATCGCAAAACACGGCACTACCAGGGGCGTATCCATGCCGGAGATTCCCTGGCTGCGATAGATTCCCTCTTCTCGAACGGCTCCTTTCTGCTCGGCCACAACATCCTGGGCCACGACCTCCCCTGGCTGCGGGAGCACTTTCCGGCCACTGGAGTCCTCGAGCTGCCCCCGCTGGACACCCTGCACCTCTCTCCCCTGGCTTTTCCCAGGAATCCCTATCATCACCTGGTCAAGGACTACAAACTGGTGAAGGTGGCCGTGAACGATCCGGTCCAGGACTGTTTGCAGGCCGAGCGCGTGTTTCACGACGAGATCGAGGCCTTCCGTCGGCTCCCGCCTGAGCAGCTCCTGTTTTATGGTTCGGTCTTGGCGCGATCATACCCGGCGAGCGGGTTCGGCGAATTCTTATCCATCCTGGCCGGTCGGCCCCTGCCGGACAGGCAGGGGAATGAAAACTACTGGAACGGGCGAGTGGCCGAACTGGCTTGCGCAACGGCGGGCGGGAGCGTTTTTCGGGATCTGTGGGAAATGCCCGAACAATCCTGCTGCCTGGGCTATATTCTGGCCTGGCTGGAGGTGGCCGGGGGCAACTCGGTCCTGCCGGCCTGGGTATGGAAGAACCATGCCGCGATCCCGGCCATGCTGCGTTCGCTGCGGGAAACGCCGTGCACCGACCCCGGCTGCAAGTACTGTCGTAACGCCTTTGACTCCAAGATCCAGCTGCAACGCTACTTCGGATATGACGACTACCTGCCGGTGAAGGGAGAAGACCCGCCGCTCCAGAAGCTGGTGGTGGAAACCCTGATCCGGGGCCATGACTGCCTGGCCGTTCTGCCCACCGGGGCAGGGAAATCACTCTGTTACCAGCTGCCCGGCCTGATGAAGGCCGAACAGCGCAAAACCCTGACAATCATCATTTCCCCGCTCCAATCCCTGATGAAGGACCAGGTGGACGGCCTGACGCGCAAGGGCATCCTCAACGGATGCACCATCAATTCGACGCTCACGCTCATCGAACGGGCTAAAACCCTGGAATCCATCCGTCTCGGAGACCGGGACCTGGTCTGGATCGCTCCGGAGCAGCTGCGCAACGCCGGCGTGAAAGAAACGCTCAGGTCCCGGGAAGTCGGCATGGTGATCATGGACGAGGCTCACTGCTTCTCCAAATGGGGTCACGATTTCCGGCCCGATTATCTGGCCCTGGCCTCGTTCCTCAAGGACATTGCTCCGGAACCTCAATCCACGGGCACTCCCCGCCCGGAACCCCAGATCGCCTGCTTCACGGCCACGGCCAAGCCGGATGTCCGGGACGAGATTCTGCGCTACTTCGTGGAGGAGATGGGCCGGGAGCTGGTCCTTTTCGAGGGCGGCCACGAGCGGCCCAATCTGCGCTTCGACGTCATACCCTGCACGGAAGCGGAAAAGCTTCCCCGGATCGATGCCATTCTCAACGACGTGCTCCCGCAAGAAGGTCCCGGCGGGGCCATCGTCTTCGTCGCAACGCGCAGAAAGGCTGAGGAACTTGCAAGTGGCTTGAAGGAGATGGGCTGGGAGGTGGACTATTATCATGCCGGCCGTACTCCCGAGGACAGGGCCGCGGTGCAGGAACAATTCCTGGCCGGGCAGCTTCGGGTCATCACGGCCACCAACGCCTTTGGCATGGGCGTGGACAAGTCCGACGTGCGGGCAGTGATCCATGCCTCCACGCCCGGTTCCCTGGAGAACTATCTCCAGGAAGCCGGGCGTGCCGGCCGGGACAGGCAGCCGGCCATGTGCTGCCTGCTCTACGACCCGGAAGACCTGAACACGCAGTTCGAGCTCTGCTGCGCCTCGGAAGTGACGGACAAGGACTTCAAGTCGTTGTACGGGGGGTTGAAAAGCCTGGCCGCGTTCCGCCAAAACCCAACGCTGGTCATGACCTCCGGCGAGCTGCTGGCTTCAGAGGAGTTCGCCGCCTACGAATTCGACATCCTGGACGCCAACGACTCCATGCGGGACACCAAGGTCCGTATCGCGCTTTCCTGGCTGGAACGCGGGGGGAAGGTTCGTCGGGGCGACAACAAGACCCTGACCATCCAGGGCCGACTGCTCACGCAAACACGGGAGCAGGCCCTGTCCGTCATGGCGCCTCTCAAGCTTTCCAGATCCGAGCGGGAACTCTGGCTGGGGCTTCTGGACATCCTGATGCAGGCGGGTCCTAAGGATTCGTTGAATACGGATTACCTGTCTGAACGGCTGGGCACGCAACCCATCCGCATCCTCAATGCCCTGAGCGCCATGCGCCAGGTGCGCATCCTGAACCACGACCTGAACATGACCGCCTTTGTACGCAAGGGCATTGCCGATGATTCCGAAACCCGGCTCGACCGGTATTCTTCCCTGGAGGAGCACCTGCTCAAGCTCATGGAGGAGGACGAGCCGGATGCCAAGGCTGGTGGAACGTACAACCTGCCCCTGCGGCACGTTTGCCAGCGGCTCAAGGACCAGGGACTGGGGGACGCGACCCCGGCCCAGCTGCTGCGGGTCATGGAGCTGCTCATGGATGAAAAGCTGCTTCGGATCAACCAGCTCTCGAACGCAACTTATCAGGTCCACCTGCGCCGGGAATGGCGGGAGGTCAGAGACGCCGTCTCCCAGCGCAACCAGGTAACCCGAGTTCTGCTTCGCTTCCTTCTGGACAAGATCCCCGCAGGGGTGAAGGGCAAGAATCTCCTGGTCTCGTTTTGCACGGGCGAGATGGAAGAAACGCTCAAGACAAACCTGGTCACCGGATTGATGACCGACCTGCCAAAGCGCTGCAAGGAGGGGCTCTTCGCCCTGCACCACGCCCGGGCCATCTGTTTGCAGAACGGGTTGTCGATCATCCGGCCTGCCATGACCATCACGGTGCTGGACGCCAAGGGCAGGTTCACCAAGGCGGACTACGAGGGGCTGTCCGTCTTCTACAAGCAGAAGATCGCCCAGGTGCACATCATGGGCCGCTTCGCCGAACTGGGGGCGGTCTTCGACGGCATCGGCGCGGCCCTGCGGTTCGTGCGCGACTACTTCCAGAAAAGCAGTCAGGCCTTTTTGGAAACGCACCTCAAGGACAGAAAGGGGATTCTCGAACTGCCCGTGTCCAAGGAGCAGCATGCGGCGATCCTCAACACGCTGAATCCAGTTCAGACCAAGATCGTCCAGGCGCCTGCGGACAGGAACATGCTGGTGGTGGCCGGACCGGGCTCGGGCAAGACGCGGATCATCGTGCATCGCATTGCCTATCTGCTCAAGGTCCTCCGGGTCCGGCCCGGCAAGATATTGGCCGTGGCCTTCAACCGTAATGCCGTGGTCGAGCTGCGCAGGCGGCTCAAGGAACTCCTCGGCAGAAGCGCCGCCGCGATCCGGGTGCACACCTACCACAGCCTGGCCATGGCCATTACCGGACGGTCCCTGGTCGGCAGCCGGGGGGACGAGACGGTCTTTACGTCCATCCTGCGGGAAGCGGTGGAGCATCTGGCCCGGAACCGGGACATGGATTCGGAATCCGCCTTGGACTGGCGGGAGCGGATCATGGGCCTGGAGCACATCCTGGTGGACGAGTACCAGGACATCGACGAGCTGGAATACGAATTTCTCTCGCTGCTGGCAGGCCGCGGCGAAGCCGATCAATCCCGGCGGCCCTCGCTGCTGGCCGTGGGCGACGCGGACCAGAACATCTACGCCTTCAAGGGCTCCAACGTCCGGTTCATTCACCGCTTTGCCGCTGAATACGAAACCGAACCGATCTACATGGTCGCCAACTACCGCTCCCGAGCCCCGATCATCCATGCGGCCAACGGCCTGATCCGCAACAACCGGGACCGCATGGACGCTCCTGCCGTGCAGCCGGTGCGCCACGACAAGGCAGATCCGGTGAGCATCCTGCAAACCCCCTCCATGCCCACGATGCTCAAGGCCGCCCTGGAACAGGCTCACCGGCTGGTCGCCCGGGAGGGGCTGTCCCCGGGCGACGTCTGCATCCTGTGCCGGACGAACCAGGAGGTCTTCGCGATCACCCGGCTGGCCAGACGGGCCGGCATCGAGGTCTTTCCGGTCCGGCGCAGAAAGATTCCCTTCCCGGCGATCCGGGAGGTCCGTGAGATCCTCGAGCTTCTGCAACGCTGCGGCAGATCCATGTGCACCGGCCGGGAAGTCCGCGAACTCGTGGAGGATCTTGTTGCCGAGACCACGGTGCGCAACACGCTCTGGCTGGACCACCTGCTGGTCATGGCCCGGGACTACCAGGAAGAAAGCGGTTCCGTCCGCCGACCGCTCAGGGATTTCTGCGAATACGTCTGGGATGTCTCGCGGGATCTGGGCCGATTCGAGAGGGCCAATGCCCAGGGCATCGGCATCGCCACCATGCACGGCGCCAAGGGGCTGGAATTTCCGGCAGTCCTGCTAATCGGCCATCCCCGTCTGGAATCGAACATGGAGGAAGCCCGACGGCTCTACTACGTAGGCATGACCCGGGCCAGGGACCGGCTCTTTCTGTGCTGCGCGGGCAGGCATCCCTTCGTGGAGGAAGTCAGAAACGCCGCCCCGGAGTGGGCGTCAATGCAGGAACCCGTGATAACCCTTACTCCGGACGAGGAGCGGGAGACCCGGGCCGAGCTGTGGGAGATGCAACTTGACGAGATCCATCTTTCATTTCCGGCCTCGAAGACCGGACATCCGGGGACTCCGACCGCCATTGAAGCCTTGCAAACCGAATCAGGCGAACTCATGTTCAAGTCTGGGGGAAAGGGTTTTCAGGTCATCTCGAACGGAATTCCGGTCTGCGCCCTTTCCGCAATGGGATGCAGAAAATACAAAACGTTTCAAGACCGCGGCCTGCGCGTGGAACTGATCGTCCACCTTGCCTCCATCCACCGAACCCCTTCGGAGCAGGATCAGACCGGAGGCTGGGTTGATCCGGAACGGTTCCCGTTCTGGCATGTGCCGCTGTTTCAGGTGATTTGGAAGAACGAAGAGTAAATGCTCACGATGTCAGATGGAGAAATCATGCATATTGCGAAGAAGTAAATGAATTACAAGAGACACAAAACAAGCGTATTATGTCTCGACGGATTGTTGCGGAGGAATTTAATATTACGGAGGATTCAGAAGACGTTCTGTATCAGGCTCCCGAAAAAAGAAGCCTGATACAGAACGAAGATAGATCAGCAAAAATAAATGCCTTACAGGCTGTTGAAAAATCCCCGCTAGCTGCGTTGCTGCAAAAAAGTTTAAGCCCTCACGTGTAAATAAATACGCTTAGGCTTAAACTTTTATTTCGCCCTGCCATCGAAGTTTTTGAACAGCCTGTGAATCTGGCTTTTTTCAACACGCGGGCATGGAATGGATTTAATTAGCCTTGCCTGGCTTCGCTCCCTTTTTCTTCCATAGCTCCATCTCTTGCATCTTTTTCCGGCGGGCCTTGGACAGAGATTTGGCGATAAGTGACGTTTTCTTCTTGTATCCGTGCTTTTCACGGTACTCGTCGGCAGTCAGATCATGGGTTGCCAGGTGCTTTTTGGTCAGAACCTTGAAGGTTTTTCCACACTCCATGCAGGTGATGGATTTTTCCTTGATTGCCTTCTTCGGATCGCCATGTGTTTCGGTAGCTGACTCGACGGCGGGTCCAGCGCAAGGGGTGCCGTCAGCAACGCTTCGCAAACTCGCTGCGATTTTTACGACCATAGACGTCATTTCTTCTTCAGTCATGGCGCGGATACCGGCCTGTGCTTTCACTATCTCCAGCGCCTGCTTTAAAAATTCATCCATTACGATCTCCTGTTTTATATGTGCTGATGCGTTTCATTGCTGGGTTGTATAAAAATATAGAACACATCCAAAGGCAAAGTCGTATTTAGCAGGATGTACACGCTTGTCAAGCACATGCTTTTAATACCATTAATCAATTTGAACGTATCTATTCATTTGATCTGTGCGGAGACATTGCGATCTTCAACTCTCCTGTTGACGCGTCATTTTGCACTAAAGGCCAAAGTACCAGCCAGTTTCCCCAAGACCTGGATGCCTTTTTCAAGGTCCTGGGAAACAGCATGACCGCAATTTAACCGGATGTAGTTGGCAAACTTATCTTGGCTGGAAAAAACCACTCCCGGGGCCACTCCAATACCCTGTTCCAGAGCACGGTAAAAATAATCCACCGAATCGACCTTTGCATCCAGTTCCAGCCAGAGCACCGCACCGCCCAGAGGGTGCGTAACCTTCGTATCTTCAGGAAAATATCTGGATACCAGATACTGCATGTGCCGCATCTGCTCCTCGATGCCTGCACGCAACTGCTTGAGGTGGCGCCGGTACAGGCCCGCGCGAAGATACTCGGCCACGGCCATCTGCGTTGGAGTGGCCGTACAAATATTGGTCGTGGCCTTGACATGGAATATTTTGTTGAAAAATCTTCCCGGCATGATCCAGCCCACCCTGTATCCTGGAGCCAGAGTCTTGGAAAAAGATGAGCACTGAATAACCAGCCCCTTTCGGTCAAACGTACGGAAACTCAGGGGCCGCAGAGGCCCAAAATGAATGTCCGCATAGACTTCGTCCTCGATCAGCGGGATGTTCTTTTCGGCCAGCGCCGCGACAATGTCCCGCTTGGCCTCGTCCGGCGTGAGCGAACCATCCGGATTGTTGAAGTTCGGATTAAAAATGCAGACCTTGACATCGTTCATGGACACTGCTCGACGCACATCGTCCGGATTGATCCCGGACTCGGGGCAGGAGGAGATTTCCACAGCCCTGAGTCCGAGATTCTCCAGCAGATGCAGAAAACAATAATACGCCGGGACGGTGATCAGCACGATGTCTCCCGGCCTGGTCAGCGCCCGCAGGGCGATATTCAAAGCCTCCTGACACCCTGAGGTGATGATGATTTCCTCAGGGCTGGCCGTAACTCCCTCCTCGATCACATGCATGGCAATCTGGCGGCGCAGTTCGAAATTGCCTTCAATGGATTCATACTGAGCAGCAGCCAGAGGCGTTTCCCGGATCACGGTTGTCAACATCCGGTTAAGCGCCTTGATGGGCAGCAGTTCCTGACCAATGGTGGCTACGCCGAAGGGCAGAATATCTTTCCTCCCCACGCCCTTGAGCACCGTGCGGATCAGTTCGCCCCGGGTCGCTTTGGTGGGGACCAGTGGTTCGGAGTGCTGACGGCACGGCGGTTCCGGCATCTTGCGAAACGTCGAGCGAACGTAAAAGCCGGACCGGGGTCGGGCTTCAACCACCCCCTTGCGTTCCAGTTCAAGATAGGCCTGATTCACGGTGGCCAGACCGACATGCAACCGGCTGCTGAGCTTGCGCAAGGAAGGCAGCTTGTCTCCTGGATTCAGCGTGCCGTCATGAATCTGTTCCATTATCTGCTTTTCGACAACAACATATCGAAATCCATCTGCATTTTCTATCAACTCGACCATCGCGCCCTCTCCCAAAGCCAAACTGTTATGGTTGTTTTTTTACTTTTCTGTATCTGTTCAGGATACAGATTTTCGGGTCTATCTTGTCTGCACGAGGAAGGTCAAGAACGCAGTAGGAGTTACATTCATCATCCGAAAGGAGACGGCATGCACACCGGCAGATGTGTGGAAGGGATCGGTGAAGGACGGACAGGTCGCGGTATGACCGGCGCGATTGGGAAGTTGATGAACATCCTGGGCGGAAAAGTGCGCTTTTTGCGTCAATCATTTTTCGCCGCTAGATCCGTGGAGCTTTTCCTGGAACACAAGGAGATCGCCGTGATCAGCGGACGCAGGCAGGTTCACGTGAAATGCCTGGAAGGTCGAGGATGGGTAGCCGCGGAGGGAGACTACACGGATTATGAACTGGGCCCGGGCGGCGAAGCCACCGTGGGCGGAACGGGGAAAGTCACCGTCACCGGTTACGGCTGCGCCGCCAAATTCGTGATCACAAGCGCATCCTCTTTTTGGCGATGATCACGCGGGCGCGGCGCTCTGCTCGGTCTGACGCGTCGCGCCGCGGACCCTGTAGAACAGGGTGTAGATCACCGGAATGACCACCAGGGTGATCAGGGAGGAGCTGATCAATCCGCCGATGACCACTCTGGCCATGGGGGCCTGGGCGTCGGCTCCTTCACCCCAGCCCAGGGCCAGGGGCGTCAACGCAAAGGCCGTGGTCAGGGATGTCATCAATATCGGACGCAGTCTGCGCCGCCCGGCTTCCAGTACGGCATCCATGGCAGCCATCCCCTGGTTTCGTCGCAGATGCGAGGACTGGTCCACGATCAGAATGGCGTTGTTGACCACAATGCCGCCAAGCATGATGCAGCCGATAAAACTCTGCACATTGAAGGTCGTACCGGTAGCCAGCAGGATCAACACCACGCCGATGGCGGCCAGCGGCACGGCGAACATGACCACCAGCGGATCAAGCAGGGACTCGTACAGGCAGGCCATGACCATGTAGACCAGGAGCAGGGCCAGGATCAGCGCCAGGGCCAGTTCGCTGAACGCCTCGCGCTGCTCTTCGTAATCGCCGGCAAAAACGATTTCATAGTCCCGGGGCACGGGAATCTCCCGCAAATGCTCTCGCAAATCAGCCACCACCGACCCCAGATCCCGTCCGCTGATGGCCGCGGAAATCGAAGCGATCCGTTGCTGATCCTTGCGATCGATCTGGGTGGGACCGCGACCGCTTTCAACTACGACCACGTTGCGCAACAGGACCTGCTCGCCGGCATCATTGGTCAGGGTCATGTCCAGAATGTCTTCAATGCTCATGCGCTCGGCTTCCGCCAGCTTGACCAGGATGCGGTATTCATATCCTCCTTCGCGGTAGTTCGCGGCCCGAGTTCCGGCAATAGCCGTCTCGAGGGTCCGCGCGATGCGCGTGGCGGACAAGCCCAGATCCGCGGCCCTGTTTCGATCGATACGTACAAGTTCCTGACGCGCTCCGGCCTCGCGACTGACCCGCACATCCGTGATCCCGTCCACTCTCTCCATTCGGGCGGAGACTTCCGCGGCCAGGGCATCCAGGCGCTGCAGGTCCCAACCCCGCACTTCCACGGCCAAGGTGTCTCCGTCTCCGGCGCCCATGCGAAAAATGAACAATCCCTGACCGGCCCGGGTGCGGACCACCGTACCTGGTATGCCGGTCAAAGCCGGACGCAGGTCGGCCGCGATCTGTTCACTGCTGCGGGTGCGTTGCGCGGCGGGAACCAGGGCCACGCGAATCTCTCCACGGGCTCCCCCTCCGGCTCTCCAGCCCGAAGCGCCTACGTTCACGACCATGTTCTCAGCCTCCGGAACCATCTCTTGCACCATCCGCTCAATCCGGCGCATCTGGGCATCCACGACATCCAGGCGGGTTCCCACCTCCATTTCCACGTTGACTCGCACTTCGCCCTCGTCCGCGCTGGGCATGAATTCCGTTCCGACTCGCGGAATCAGAGACAATGCGCCGCCAAACAAGACCACGACCAGGGCAAGAACCAGCAAGCGGTGACGTAGAGCCCCTTTGAGCAGCCCCAGGTATGCCTTCTCCAGGGCATGGAACATCCGACCGCTGACGACGAAAGCGCGATTCAAAAAGCCGTAACCATCCGGAGCGGCTGTTGCGGCAACCGGCTTCAACAGGCGCGCCGACAGCATGGGCACCACGGTCAGGGCTACCAGCAGGGAGCAGATCAGGGCAAAGGCGACCACATATGCCAGTTGCCGGAACATGACCCCGGCAACGCCTTCCAGAAAGACCATGGGCAGAAAAATGACCAGGGTCGTGATGGTGCTGGCCGTGACCGCGGCGGAAACCTCTTCGGTGCCCTGCACCGCGATCGCCCTGCCCTCCCCTCCTTTTTCCCGGAGCCGGTAAATGTTTTCCAGGACCACGATGGCGTTGTCCACCATCATTCCCACACCCAGGGCCAACCCGCCCAGGGTCATCAGGTTCAACGTGAATCCGCCGAAATAAATCAGGGTGAACGTGGCGATGATGGAGATGGGAATACCCATGGCGATGACCAACGTACTTCGGATGTTGCGCAGAAAAAAGAGCAGAACGAAAATGGCCAGCGTGCCGCCGAAGAGGATGGAACGACCGACGTTGTTGATGGACTGCTGGATGTATTTGGACGTGTCGATAATCGGCGTGATCTGAATCTGTGGGACGTCCGCGTGGATGCGGTCCAGTTCTCGAAGCACGGCCTGCGCGACCTGAACCGTGTTCGTTCCGGCCTGTTTGCGCACTGCCAGACGCACGCCCGGCTCGCCATTGATGCGGATGATTCTGGTCTGGCGCTGATGCCCGTCCAGCACGTCCGCCACCTGGGCCAAATAGATGGGCGCGCCGTCCCGGACAGCGATCACGACGGAGCGAATCTCCTGGATGCTGCTGAACTCTCCGGGCGTGCGCAGGGTGACCTCGAACTGATTCTGCTCGATGGTTCCGGCAGGGACATTGATGTTGGCCTCCCGGATGGCCTGGACGATCTGCTCCAGGGAAAATCCCAGGGCCCGAACCCGGTCCGGATGCACGTTGACCTGGATTTCCCTCTCCAATCCGCCCCAGATGTCCACCGCGGCCACTCCGGGAATCCGTTCGATGCGCTGCTTGATCTGGTTGTCGATCACCAGGCGCATTTCCACCGGATCAAGGCGGCTGGAGGCCCCCATGATCAGTATCGGGAACTGCGCCGCATCGAATTTGCGCAATTGCGGTCGATCAGCATTATCCGGCAGACGTCCGGTTATCCGGTCCAGCCGGTCCCGGATGTCGTTGGACGCGGCATCCAGATCCGTTCCCCAGGAAAAGGAAACCCTTACGGAACTCTGGCCTTCGGAGGAAATGGAGGTGATCTCCTCGACCCCCGGAACCGCGGCCACGGCCTCTTCCACGATTCGAGTCACCAGCTCTTCCATCTCCTCGGGGCTGGCGTTTTCGTAGTTCGTGGAAACGGTCAGGGTGGGATAGGTCAGCTCCGGCATCAAGTCGATGGGCAGCCGTGACAGGGAAACCCCGCCCAGGATCATCACGATCAGCACGATCATGATGGTAAATATCGGACGGGAAACGCTTTGTTTGGTAATCTGCATGGGCAAGTACGATCAGTCTATTTTGAACAACAAGAAAATCTGGAAATGAAGCAGCTCGCGGGCGGAAATGCCCTGATCGACGTCAGTCTTCCACGACGCGGACAGATGAGCCGTCTTCCAAGAGATGTTGGCCCAGAATCACGACCTCGCCGGACAAGTCCTCGGGCTCAAGAATCTGGGACACGCCATTTTCGGAAATGCCGACCCGGACCACAGTCAGGCGGACCGTGGCGTCGTCTTCAACCGCAAAAAGCGCATGCTGGCCGTCCCTGCGCACCAACGCGACGGAAGGCACGACCACGGCTTCTTCCGCCCGATCCAGCTCAAGCTGGGCGCGCACGAACATTCCGGGCTTCATCAATCCCTCCGGGTTGAACAATTCCAGTTCGATCCGGGCCTGTCGGGAAGCTTCCCGAAAAACAGGGGCGATGCGGGCAACACGACCTTCAAATTGTTGCCCTGGAAACGCATCCACCGACACCTGAGCGGACTGTCCGACCTGAAGCCGGGCATAATCGCGTTCCGAAACATGAAAGACCGCACGCAGGGCGCTGATGTCCAGGACGCTGATCATCTGGGCGTTCGCGGTCAGGGTTGTTCCCTGATCCACGAAACGTTCCCCTACGACTCGGGGGCGATCCTCGCCGTTTGCCGGCCATGTCGCCCGGATCTGGGTATAGCTCAGTCGCACCTCCGCGGCACGCAGCGCGGCCTGGCGCTGCTCGATCTGCGCCTCGGCCACACGTTTTCGAGCCTGCTGGGCAAGCAATCTGGATTTGGAAAGTTCCAATTCGGCCAACGAGGCTACTCTCTGCTCCCGCAACGTCTCGATGCGCGCAAACTCCTTTTCCGCGATGTCCAGCTCGCTGCGCGCCTCTTCAAGATTCGCCCGGGCCACGGCCAGTTCCGCGCGGGCCTGCTCGACCTGCTGCACGAATTCGGCATCCTCCAGTTGGGCCACCAGCTGATCACGCTGAACAAGGTCGCCCACATCGACGAACAATCGTTCCAGGCGACCGGAAATTTTCGGCGCCACCACGAATTGGGCCCAGGGAATGAGGGTGCCGGAAAAAGTGCGCATATCACGCACGGTAGCCTGGGTGACCGATGCGGTCTGCACGGCGACCTGTTGACTACCAGGCTGTCTAGGGCCGCCTGGCGGCGCGGGAGCCGGCTGTATTGCCTGGTAGATCACCCAGCCTAGTCCGGCAATGATGATCAAGACAATCGGCAGAACAACGCGCCGGGATTTCTGAGACATATATTAAACTCCATGGTCAAGGAATATCAAACCACGGCTCAAGATAGCCATGGTTCAGGCAATAGCAAGCATCTCGTCACTGATGAGATGTAAGAAGCTGTTAATCAATAACGTAATGCGAGTCATCCGCTCCGGTTCGAAATTCCGCGGCGGAAAATAGTTGATCACGACTGACGACTCTATCGCAGTCCGATTTGTCTTGATCTTATGTTTTGGGACCGAGATCGCAATCGAAATCGATATCGAAATCGACATCGAAATCGACATGCAATAGTTTTATTATCTATTTGTTTTATCCGATTTCGAGTTCGATTTCGAGTTCGATTCGAGTTCGTCATGAGGCATGGCTAGTCGCTTCTAACTGGGCAGAAATTAGAATCAGAGCCGTGATGGAACATATATTGAATGTGCTGAGCGAATAACGGATAGAATGACGGACAAGGGTAGATCAAGAAAAGCAAAGGCCGCGGGTCTACAGCGGGTGCTTCAGCTGCTGATCGCTAGTGCGAAATGGGTGTGTTGCGGGGCTGGGTTGCCATGCTCCGAAGGAGCCGGAACATGGCAACCCGGCAAAGATGGTGCGTGTGTGCTAGTCGATGATTCCACGAAACAGTTTTTTCAGGACGGAACTTCCGCAGTATCCTGTTTCCTGGGCCATCTTCAATGCGCGGGAGTCGCCCAGCGCGGCGGCGGAGCGGAAGTCGCGGCACGCAAGATCACGTTTGTCCATTTTCATGTACAGCAGACCACGGTTGTGGAATGCGGAACCCAGTTTCGCATCCAGCATTATGGCCCGTGAAAAGTCGGCCAGCGCCTTGTCCGGAAATCCGGCATCGATCTGAGCCAGCCCACGCTCGTTGAATATTGCGGCATTGGCCGGGTCAGCGTCCAGAGCCTTGGTCAACAACTCCACGGCCGCAGCGGCATTGGTAAAGCGCTGCCCGTTCCAGAGCAACCTGGCTCGACTCATCCATTCCTCGGCCTGCGTTTCGTCTGCCTGTTCGGCCGGCTGGGCAACCATGGCCACGGAGGATCCGGCGGGTACGGATTTCGCCGCGGCAGGAGCCGGTGTCGGAGCAGGCGCCTGGGCAGGCTTTTGGGCAGGCGCGGACGCGACAGCCTTGACATTCTTCAAGTCGTTTTCAAGTTCGCTCAGACGTTGCTTCACCGAATTCAGGTCCTGCTCCACACCGACAGGTTCCGCAGGCCGCCTCGCAGCCTGGCTCTCCAGATCCGAAACTTTTTGGATGGTATCCTGAAGCATTTTTTTCAGGTCAGTGGATTCAGACTGGACAAATTTTTCCATGGCCGCGATTTTTTCCCGGCTCTCCCGCACGGCGTCTTGCAGCTCGTCGTGCAGCTTCAACCAGGGACGTTCATTCAGCACCTCCTGCAACCTATCCATGCGCTGTTGTTGCGCCGCGGCCATTTCCACCACTTCCCGCAGCTTTTCCTGGTCGGAGTTTATACGGGCATCGCCAGCCGCCAGAGACTGTTCCAGGCGCTGTAAGCCGGAGCGCAACTGCTCGAATTCCTCGGTGGTGGTTTGCTGAAGCTGTTTTTGCTCTTGTCCGATGGCTTCAATTTCCTCACGAAACTCAACTGTGAGGTTTTCCAGCTCGGGTTTGGTGAGTTTTGAACTTGAAGGCGCTTTTTTTGTTTTTTGCTTGGACACGGTTTCTTTCTTCCCCTTTTTTGAAGTCTGCAACGAACCTTGATCATCTTTTGCCGCAGGAAACTCCAGAACGTCGGCGCGTTCTGGATTGTCTTTCAGCGGCTGACTCAGGGACACTTCCCGTTGAAGCCTGGCCTTGGCTTCAGGATTCAGGATGGAATCCAAGGCTGCCTTGCTGTCCTGTTCCAAATTGGTCTTTCTGGTGCTTTTGGCCATAGCTTCTCCATGCAGTTTAGGGTTTTTGTCCCGTCTCCACCCGCGAAAGCATTTCCGTGGCAAATTTTTGATAATCCTGGCATCCGAACGAAGCCGGATCCAGATCGAATATGCTTTGCTGACTCAGATTTGCCTTGTTCAGGGTCGTATTGCGCCGGATCACGGTTTGAAAGAGGGCGTCACCAAAGAACTCTCGCACGGCATCCATGACCAGCCGACTGGCTGTGGTCCGAGGATTGTACATGGTCACCAGGACTCCCAGCAGTCGAATGTCGGAGTTCGTGTCTTCCCGGATTGCCTCGATGGCCTGGATCAGGTGATTCGTGCCCTGCAAGGCGTACAGGGACTCGCCGTCCACTGGGAGAATGTAAACGTCCGAAGCGGCAACCGCGTTGGTGATCAACGGTCCTTCAATCTGGGGAGGACAATCCACCAGCACGAGATCATAGCCATTGTCCGCACCCCTGACGGCTTCCAATTTTTCCCGCAGACCGAAGATCCGCTTTGCCGAATTGGGCGGCAGCAGAGCAAGTTGGGAATAGGCATGCAGGTTGGATGGAATCAGATCCAGATTTCCATTGACCGAGTGTGCGCAATCGGCAACGGACAGTTCCTTGTCCGCCAGGAGATGACCGATGGTATACTGGTGCTCGAAGGGATCCTTGCGCCCCAGAGTCAGGGTGGAGTTGCCCTGGGGGTCCATGTCCACGACCAGAATCCGCTTACCCCAACGGGAAAGGATATCCGCCGTGTTGACCACGGTTGTCGTCTTGCCGACACCGCCCTTATGATTGGCAAAGGTTATGATGCGCATGCGCTACCTGCCGGGTGTTGCAGTTTTAAGACGATGTCAAACGCGCGGCGAGCGTCGTCCGGATGTGACGGCGTGAGTAATGGTTTCAAAGGTCGCTCTACCGAAAAAAGCTTCGACTTGAAGCGGCCAGATCATGGACGTCTGACCGCCAAAAACCGCCTACTGCGCGGACTCATCTCCATCCAGGTCCTCGGCCAAATCATGAAGCATTTGCTGGACGCGTTCCAAGGTTTCACGTTGTTCCTGCGTTTCGACCTGCGTTTCCAGATAAGCCGTCTTGGCGGCGGCGTCGCGCAGGAAGCCGGCCATGAGACGATTGCGGAGGACATCGGGCAGATTCTGAAGCACCTGCATCTGCTGGTCCAGATATCCCAGGTTGTCCAATATCAAAGCCTGCTGCCGACCCATTGCGGCCATTTCCTCCTGAAAAGCAATCCGTTCCTGCTCCATGGTCCGGGCCATCTCCTCCTGGACCGAATTCATATGCCCGCTTTGCACGTGCAGTTCGCCAAGATGTTCCGAAAAGGAGGAGATCTGCTCGTTGAGCACGATGTAGACGCCGCTGCTGATCACCAGAGCCATGGCCGCGGCCAGCAACACGGTGGCGCCCCAACCTGGCCCCGCGGGCCGGACAAGGATTTCATCATCCATTGGCGCTGCATCTTTGGAGGTAACGGTTTTCTTTTCCACGGTGGATTCAGGAGTAGATGTCTGCATGGTGGGCTCCGAAGGAATATGAAGTGTATGGGATGCTGCGGGCGGCATGGCAATCCGCTCGGCAGCCGTTTTCTGATCTGATGTGGTGGAGGTCGGTTCATGGCCGACAGCCGGCTCGTCTCCCCGGACTGAATCCTGTTTCTGTTCAGGAGGGAACGCCGGCTTGATTTTGATTTCAGTTTTTTCGGTTTCGGGCTCGGGCAGGTCTGAGCCGGTTTCGGGAAGCGGTTCAGTCTTGGGCTCGGAAGCGGGTTCGGACTTGGGCTCGGGTGCCAGTTCCCGCTCCAGGGCCATTACGTTCTTTTCAGTGTCCTCGAGAGCACGACTTAAGGCGAAGTATTCGCCGAAGTATTTGAAGCTGGTCAGCAAAAAACCGGTAACAAAAAGAAAAGCCAGCAACCCCAGAAACGGGAGTTCAAATCCATAGGCGAAATAAGGCTCCCAAGTGAAGGCAAAGGGTATCCGAATGGCAAGGATATCCGCATTTTGGACCGCAAAAAGCATGGTCAGAACAAAAAGCAGAGTTAAGAAGAGAACCTTGATCAGCTTCATATCATCTCCAAGATCTCAGAGCGGCAATGCCTGCGAAATCACATGCTCAGTTTCCCGATGCGGACAATTCACCGTACTCCAGATTGAGCCGCTCCCGGGTCTGAGTCAAGGTCTGGACGGCCACGTCATGCGCCCTGCGATTCCCGGCCTCCAGCAATTCCCAGATGCGCTTCGGATTTGCCTCCAGCGCGGCGCGACGCTCCTGAATCGGTCCGAGAAACCGTTCCAGACTTTTCAGCAGCATTTTTTTGCAATCCACGCAACCCAAGGCGGCCTGAGTGCAGCCGGATGTTATTTCCTTGCGTGTCTCGGCATCCGTCATCAGTACGTGATATGGGTACATGTTGCACTGATCCGGATTGCCGGGATCTTTCTTGCGCATCCGGTTCGTGTCCGTGAGCATGCCCATTATTTTCGGAGTAACCTGCTCCATGGTTTCCGAGAGATGAATGGCGTTGCCGTAGCTCTTGCTCATTTTTCGGCCGTCAAGTCCGGGCAGTTTCTGCGCTTCGGTCAGCTTGGCTTGCGGTTCCGGAAAGAGCGGCGTGTACAGAAAGTTGAATCTTCGTGCGATTTCCCGAGTCAGTTCCAGGTGCGGCAACTGATCCTGGCCCACAGGCACGAGATGCGGCCGATAGATCAGGATGTCCGCGGCCATGAGCACGGGGTAGCCTAGAAAGCCGTAGGTGTTCAAATCCTTCGCGCCCTCAAGTTCGCCTTTCACTTCCTTGTACGTTGGGTTGCGTTCCAGCCAGCCCAGGGGCGTGAACATGGAGAACAGCAGTTGCAGTTCCGCATGCTCCTTGATTTGGGATTGCAGGAAGATGGTGCACTTTTCAGGATCCAGTCCGGCAGCCACCCAGTCCAGCACCAATTCCGGGACGAACTGCTTGATCCTGCCGGGAGTGGCATATTCGCTGGTCAGAGCATGCCAGTCCGCGACAAAGAAAAAGCACTCGTACTCGTCCTGCAGGGCGATCCAGTTTTCGAGAACGCCGAAATAGTGCCCCAGATGGAGCGGGCCTGTGGGACGCATCCCGGAGACAATTCGTTGTTGGGTTGTTGCCATCGAAAACGATTCCTCGTGGTGGTGGATGAAAGAACTGGTGCCGACGAATGAGCATCGTCGGCAGCGCGTCTAGAGCAAAACTCCTGAAAAAAACGATACCAGCGGCAGCAGCACGCTCTGTAAAACCCCGGTCATCAACAGCAGGATGAGAACGATGAATCCGTACCGCTCGAAATTGTAGATGAAACGCGCCCCTTCCACGGGCAAAAATCCGGCCAGAATCTTGGACCCATCTAGCGGCGGGATGGGAAACAGATTGAATATGCCCAGGATCAGGTTGATGATCACGCCGTAGCGGGCCATCAGAGCCAAAGGCTCGATCACGCTCATCCCGGCCCCGCCCAGCAGAACCGCAATCCAGATCAAGGCATGAAACATGGCTGCAAACGCCACAGCCAGAGCGAAGTTGGTCCCTGGTCCGGCCAGCGAAACCAGCATCATGCCCCTGACGGGATCCTGGAAGTAACGGGGATTGACCGGAACAGGCTTGGCCCAGCCAAAGATGAAGGGACTCTTGATCAGAACGAGAAGCAGGGGAAAGGCGATGGTGCCGATGGGGTCCACATGCTTGACTGGATTGAAGGTCAATCTTCCGGCAAGGCGGGCTGTAGGATCGCCCAACCGCCAAGCGGCAAATCCATGGGCAGCTTCGTGACACGTTATTGCAATGAGAACAGGTACGGCTATTAAAGCCAGTTCACGAATGAATGTTGTAATGTCGAACATATTTTCTGAATATACCATGCCTTATGGCTGGAAGCAAGGCGGGAACGCTTTCACGGCACGTGGGACGGACCGGTTCGGATGTGCAGGCAATTCCGCCGCTACGAGTCAGGTGCAAAAATGCGCACAACTATTCAGCATATTCTGAAAGTACACAGAATTGGTCCGGATTGCCTTGATTTTGCGGTCTTGCATGTTTGACTGAGCCAGGATTCGTTCATCAAACCATTGCCAAGCACTTGAAGCTCCAAATGTTGTTTATTCACGCAATGGTTTGATGAACGAATCCGGTTAAGGAGTCTGCGAGGCCGTAAAATCAAGGCAAGCCGGACCTCGGCTGAGTAGTTGCAAAGTGCACGACAGAGGCCAGAGGTTACGGGCTGAGGGTATGGTTGGAATCCCGCAGAATGCGGTACAATTCATAGCTTTCAAGATTGCCGGCGCAAAACTGAAGCATAATGGATAAAATGGACCACCGGACATCCGGAATGACATCGACCTCAGGAGCTACGATACCAATGAACATCCCTCGAATTCTCGAACTTGTGGCCAGGGCGTGCAGCACGATCCGGTCCGGGGTCGTGATGCCGGGAACGGTCACGGCCCGCTTTTCGCGCAACGCCCAGCTGAACACACCTTGATAGATCAGAGCGTTCATCTCGTCAGCCAACCGCGGCCGCAACTGCGAAGGTTCCACCCGGTTCAGGATGAAATCGCCGTCCTCCTCATCCACGATGCAGATCCCCCTGGCCTGAAACGGAATCAGCATTCCCACCTGTTGCAACGTTTCCTTGACGATGGGCTCAGGGCTGGACAGGCGATTGATGGACGGCAGGAAGTCGCCGAGCCCCAGGATCATATCCAGAGAGTCCATGGTGGCCAGAGTCACCTTCTGAAGATGTTCGAGCTTTTGCGAAAGCTCTTGCACTTGGGCTTCAAGGGCAAGGACTTGCGAGGATGCTTTTTTGGATCTCATATTTCTATCAACAAGATGTAAATCTACGGTACGTTGACCAGCATTCAGGAATCCTTCCGGCTTTTGTCAAACAGCATCCGGTACATTCCATCCACCTGCCCGGCCATGAGATTGAGGGTCGGCGACAAGATGCTGGGTGCAAGCTGAACAAGATCCCACGCCTTACAGTCCAGAGGAGGCAACGGGTATCCGTGCTTCCATCCCGGATCCATCCCCTTGGCCAGAATGCCGGCTATGTGAACCATGGTCACATCCATGGGAGAAGTTGCTTTCAACGGCATGTATTGGTACCGCACCGCCTGCTCGAGCTGAAAGGGAAATTTCCATCGTTTCAGAATGGCCCCGCCAAACCAGGCGTGATCAAAACCGAACAATTCCTTTTCCAGAACCGTCAGCGGAATGTTCCGTTTTCTTGACTCCAGAAGGGCATACCGGGACTGGATGGGAAAGTATTTCATAAGCACGAGATGGCCCAGGCTGTGCAGCAGGCCGGCAACGAAATACATTTCCGGGTTGCCGGTTCGTCTGGAGCCCATGAGCACTCTGGCCCCGATGCCGCACGCAATGCAATGCTTCCAGTACGATTCCATGTCCATCAGGTCCGAGGGAATATCCTGAACCTTGGCCACGACCATCGCTCCCATGGCGAGCATGCTCAACTGATTGGTTCCCACGATGGTCACGGCACGGGATATGGTATCCACGCGTCCTGGAAATCCGAAATACGAACTGTTGGCCATTTTCAAAAGCTTGGCGGCGAGCCCCTGATCTCGACTGATTATTTCGGCAAGACAGGTGGCCGAACTGAGCGGGTTGTTGATCGCCGCGAGAATCTGGGTGAGGATGGCGGGCAGGCTGACCAGCTCCACCTCTTCATCCAGGAATCGTCGGGGGTCGATCCGCATTGGCGGAGCTGCCATTGCCCTTTCGTCCTCGACAATGGCGGCGGCTCCGTCCGCGGCAGCGGATAATTCCGGATTCTCACTCAACCAGCGTGCAGTACGCAATGTGAATATCCGGCGCAATTCAGACGATGCCGGATGTTCATCAGCGGTTGCCACGCCCATGCGCCGAACCACTGCTTCCGAGGCTTCCTCCCAGAGTTCTTCGGAAATGACCTCTAGAGAACTGTTCCGAAAGTTCAGATCGTCCCCGTTTTCGCTCTCAATTTCCGTCACCCCCCAGATCCGGAAAATCCGGAGATGGCTTTCGTCAAGAAGTTCACCCTTTCCAGCCAGGAATCGACCGTTGCTGTCCCGAACATCCGCGGCAAGCACCATTCCAGGCCGGATTTCATCAATGTGCACGATATTCATTATTCATGTTCTCCAGCCTTGGCATCCCAAAATTCAGCGTAACTATTCAGCATATTCTTAAAGTACCCAGGATTGGTCCGGCTTGCCTTGATTTTGCGGTCTCGCATGTTTGACTGAGCCAGGATTCGTTCATCAAACCATTGCCAAGCACTTGAAGCTCTAAATGCTGTTTATTCACGCAATGGTTTGATGTTACGAAGCCGGCGAAGGAGTCTGCGAGGCCGCAAAATCAAGGCAAGCCGGACCTCAGCTGAGTAGTTACAATTCAGCAAACATTGTCCGAAGGCAGACTCACATAGCCAACCCCCACCATTACGTCCAGCACAGCCAAAGGCAAAAAACCGCGGTGTCCGGGACGGACAGGATGCTTTCAACATGCGCCATGACGATTAACAGTGATGATAAAGTTCGCATCCACAGGCTGTTCAATAAACCTGCTGGAATGCGTAAACATACGGAACTTGTCACCGGGGTTGAAATTGCTTACGCGTACCGAAACTGGCTTCACCGCCACCAAAGTCTCAATTATGACTGACATCCCCACTGCATCCCGTCTCGATCCCATTCCCGTTGCCCTGCTCCAATGCGCGCATTACGAGCCTGCCCTGCTTGCGGAAGGCATCCACCAATGCTGCCAAGCATTGGGACGTATTTTCCATCGGGGGGACAAGATTCTGGTCAAACCCAATCTCGTCTCCAGCCGCAACGCCCGTCTCTCCTGCCCCCACCCCCAGGTTGTCCGGGCTTTGTGCATTGTCTTGTCGGATTACGGCGTGCGTGTTCAGGTGGGAGATTCGCCGGCCTTCGGCTCAGCCCGGCAGGTGGCGCGGGCCGCCGGCTTGGTGGATGTCCTGGCCGATCTGCACGTCCCTCTCGTCGATTTGGGCGCTCCGGTCCGACGCACTCTGGCCTGCGGCATCCAGGTCGGTCTTTCCCGCCACGTTCTGGATGTCGATCTGCTTTTCAACCTGCCCAAGCTCAAGGCCCACGGTCAGTTGTTCGTCACCGCGGCGGCCAAGAATCTTTTCGGCTGCGTCAGCGGAATGCGCAAGGCCATGGCCCACGTTCGCCACGGTCAGGGAGATGATCTGGCCGAACTGATCCTGGACCTTCAGGAACACTTGCCGCCGACCACAAACCTCATCGACGCCGTAACGGCCATGCATGGCACCGGCCCCACCGGGGGATCGCCGTGCCGGCTGGGACTACTCGCGGCCTCGAACAACGCCGTGGCGCTGGACACGGCGCTCTACCATGCCCTGGATTTCAGACCGGAGCAGGTTCCGCTCTGGCGGGAAGCACGCCGCAAGAACCTGCCGGGGCACGACCTGGACCAACTCGCCTTTCCGCTGCTCATGCCCTCACAGCTGAGCCTGCCCCCCTTCAAGACGCCGGAACGCCTCAACCCCGTGAGTTTTCATCCCTGGCAGATGACCAAAAGCATGTGTAAACGCGCATGGCTGACGATCAAGGATTATTGAGCAGTCTGGTGTTGTTGCCGAGGAAGTTCAGCAATGATCAGCTTGGATCATCGCCGGAAGACGTTGATCCGATTGCTTGAAAAAACCGAAGACGGCTGGAGATCAGGAAGGAGTATTCAAATCTATTCGTAACAACTCAGCTCATCTCACAGCAAGACCTGGAGTGTTCCGGCTTGTCTCGATTTTTTGGCATCGCCTGTCTGACTGAGCCAGGATTCGTTCATCGAACCATTGCCGGACGCATAAAGCACAAAATGCTGTTTATTCGTGCAATGGTTAGATGTTACGAAGCCGGCGAAGGAGTTGCGATGCCGAAAAATCGAGACAAGCCGGAACGCAGCTGAGTAGTTGCATCTATTCAATGATCGAATATTTTTTTCGAACGACATCCTTGGCAAAGGCATCATAGTGCCACCACTCTATTTCCAGAGGATGCCAGCCCGCATCAACCATGACGCTGCGCAGGATACGCCGGTTTGCGATTTGTTCCTTGGTCAGTTCGCCCTCTTGGAGATAATATTCTTCCAGTCGAGGCTGGGACAATGGTCCGAAGTGGTCCATGGGCGTTCCCATGTCGAACTTTTCTCCGGTTCGCACGTTGACCAGGGTCACGTCCACCGCTGCTCCGTAATTGTGCATCGAGCCGGCAAAGGGGTTTGCCACGTAATGCTGCTTGGACGTCCCGACAACAAGCTTCCACATCTTGTGCTGGATGGATCGCGGTCTCAGCGCGTCCCCGACCAGGATCCGCAGGTCCGGGTGGCGCTCCTGGAGTATTGCACTGGCCCTGACGAGCATTTTCGAGGGTTCGGGGCGCAGATAAGCACGGGTGAAATCACCGTATGCGCTTGCTCCCATGAAATTGTCATCCCGGGCGTATTTCAGATCAACCAGAATGGATGGGTCCAGATTCTGGACATCAACAAACCCTTCTTTGATCAACTTCAGCTCAAGCGGTGAAATCGAATGTATTTCATCTTTATGCTGGAGCATCGTATACTTTTCCCCCAACAAGTCCGTTTCCCAGGCCTGAGCAACCGAAGCCGCAGCCACCGTCATAAGCAACCAGGCCCCCCAAAAAAAGAAAAGATAAGTAAGGCTGTTCTTCATTGCCGCAATATTCATGCAATACCTCAAATGTTAAAATCATGAACAAGGCTTGTGCTTTGATACATGTCCCAAATGGTCCTTAAAATTACCGTTGTTGTTTCGAAAGCCAATCCAGTCCCTGATTGTAGACGATATCGTGCCCCCCGTCGAAAAGAACGATGGTCGCATTGTTTGATTTTCGCTTCAATACAACCGGAAGGCCCGCCTTCTCGAAAAAAGGGTCCGATACTTCCTGTCCCTGAAGGTGTTCAGGCAGAGCTTTGTTTTCATCAATGTACATAAAATCTTCCTCTGAAATTCTATCTTCTTCGTCGGCAAGTTCATTGAATGCCCGGATGGCGTGGGAAGGCGGGACAAAGGGATCGCCCATGCCCCCGCCGACATACACCTGAACCTCAGTGCCGCGGGCCTGGGACAGGTATGTTGATGGGCTTCTCTTCCGGCATTCCTCCCGCGCCTGGTCGCTCACGGTCGGATTGCCGCCGCAGGAGGCCTCGATGTCTCTTTGGTAGCGGTCAGCGTAAAACAACTGGGCTTCTTCCAGATAGTCATACCAGTCATTGAGGTCGTATACCGGCACGGATGCCAGGGCAGCCGTGAACTTGTCCGGATATCGACCGACCATGATCAGCGACATCATCGCCCCGCCGGAAAAACCGGCCAGATAAATCCGACTTTCATCCACCTCGGCATTGGCCTTGGCGTACTCCAGGGCCTGGAGCACGTCCCGGACCGCCTTTTCCGAGCCCGTGGCATCCGCGTTGTCGAATCGGCCGCGAAAATCAGGATGCATGAAGATCCAGTCGTTCTTCACGGCAAAGACGCCGTAGGGAATGCCGTAATGTTGCAAATAGCTGTCGCTCCAACTGTGCAGAGCCAGGAGCAACGGTTTTTTTCCATCGCTCCCCGAGTTGTACCAGAGCGCAGGCTGCCCGGACTCATTCCCCTGTCTTGGAATGGATATTTCAACAACCTCCGGTGCAGCCTTCTGCCAGGCCTGCTTTTCAGGAAGATTGCGCAGGGGAAGGTCTGCCACTTGCGTGAATGAAATATAGTCCTCGACAAATTGAACATCCGCGGGGGCATTGGATCGTAAGGCAATCAGGAACATGAATCCGACCCAGGCCATGATAACCAGTTTGATGTGTTTGGAAAGGTTCATGCGATTATTTTCCTCATGAAGGGCACAAGGCTGAAGATGAAGACCAGGCTCAACGAAAGGACAAAAATACTTAATGCAAAAAATGGTATTCCCACGGCAAGGGGCAAGGTCATTCCGAACGCGCTGCCATGGTCTATGGTGAACCCCAGACGCCCGTCCCGGAGGAGTTCCAAAATCAGGGCATGGATCAAATAGATCCCGAAAACGCTTTTCCCGATCCGTTGCAGCAGCTTCGGGGAGTTCATGCGGATACGTTCATTGCCGTTTTCCGTTATTACCCTGCGCGTGTCGAAAACGCTCCGCACGATGAAAAAAAGCGGTATAGCCATGGCAACGACAGTAATGCTGAAGTAATCATAGAAGAAATGGACAAATTCGCCGGCCTGACGGCTCGCCAGATACGTTCCAACCGAGGTGGCCGCCCCGCCGGCCAAAAAAACGAGCGCCGGCAAGAACAAGCGGGATTTTGATTGAACCGTGACATCCTTGAGCAAATATCCCAGCAGAAAGTAGCCGCTGAGCTTAAGGGCCGAGTATTCGTTCAGATCCGAGACAAAGTAGGTTTCGTAGTCGAACAGTTCGTGAATGATCGGCAGCACCGACGCCCAGCAGAACCAGAGCCCCACAAGATACCATGCGAATTTCCTCGGCGCCTGGTTCAGCAGCGCACTGATCACCGGCGCGAAAAGATACAAGGTGACCAGCATGTAGATGAACCACAGATGATAATAGATCGGCTCGGAGAACAGCAGCGGGAAAAAATCACCTATCCCGTATTCGTCTCCCTTGACTTGAATTCCGTAGAAAAAATAGACGGCGCTCCAGACAAGGAAGGGAATAAGTATTCTTCTGATCCGGACCAGAAGAAATTCCCGCAATGGAACCTTGTCCGCCCCGGGCAGCACCAAAGCCCCGCTGACCATGACGAACAAGGGAACACACCAGCGGACGAATGAGTCGTAGATATTCCCGGTCCACCATGCGGCGGAATCCTCGAAGGGAACCAGAAACGGCGCCGAAGCATGCAGGAGAACGACGCCGAAGATGGCCAAAATCTTGAGAACATCCACCCATAGCAAACGCATTGGCCCTTCCTGGGTCACTTTGCCAAGCTCATGGATCGTGAACGAAATGAGCCGGTCACCCTTTCGCCTTGTTCTCCCATAACCCCATCACATTCCCTTCTGTATCGCGAAAATACGCATAATAGCCCATATCCGGAACTTCGCCCTTGGGCACGACGAGTTGACCACCGGCCTGCTCGATCAATTTGACGTGATCGTCGATGGAAGGAACTTCAATGGTCACGACCGGATGTTGCAAGGCTGATTCCTTCTTGAAAATCCCGCCATTGATCGCCCCTTTTTCCGTATGCATGTAATGATCGTCCACCGGAGTGGTAATAGCGAAAGTATACACGTCGTCCTTGTGCGGCATGTCCTCCATGTTCCATCCGAATACCAACGCATAGAATTTCTTTGCCCGTTCCCTGTCTTCAGAGGGCAACTCGAAGTGCACGACTTTGTTCATCATTATTCTCCCTTCGTCACCAAGGCCTGAAAAGTGAAAAGAACCGGACAACACCAGGAACCAGCTAACTGGATAGTCACTGAAAAATTCCAGTCAACGTGAAAGCTCAATGCCCGTCACGATCCGATGTCCGGGGGCCGTGGCTCAGATCGAGAGCCGCCTCAGACGCGTAGAGGCATGTTTGGATAATTTTATGGAAGAAATAGAGAGAAGTGCGACATCCGCGGAAATGGACGCAGACCGTTCATCGTATCGATGAAGGCCCTTCTCCATTTATGCTGGAATTTTCGACGACACCAACGGCTTCCGTTTCAACTCGAATCCTTGATTGTGTCTTGTCGTCCAAAGTGCGTTGAAGGGAGCAGCTATCGAGGCAGATTCTCATCCGGGATTTACACTCGGTGCTTCCGTTTAATCTGATAGTGAACAAAATATTGGCAGAAAAAGAGTTTCGAGTATGCTGGAAAAATGTCAAAAAATTATCAATTCATCACTCATAACCGAAATCTGTACGTAGATCGGGTCAAACCTTTTCTCGGACGACCTGTGATCAAAATTCTTTCCGGGATGCGTCATGTAGGGAAAAGTTGCCTTTTGCGACTAACGGACGGCCTGTTGATGACATGGTTTTCTCCGTATTTCATTGGTCGTTCAGAACCGGGCAAGCCTGATGTGATATTGGATTTATCCTTGATTGTAATTTTATTGACTAAATAAAGCCGAACACATAATTTGTAGTCAGTTTGCTTACAAAGGAGGCGATCATGCAAATGACAATCCGCATACCTGAAGAATACATGACACAAGTCCACGATATTTCATTGCGAACCGGTTTGAAGAAGTCAGACATCGCCAGATTGGCCATCAAGGACTTTCTCGAACGTTTCGACGAGGTCCAGGGTCAGGAGAACAAGCCCATCAACAAGGCGTCGGATCTGATCGGCGTTGTCACCAGTGGAATTCCTGATCTGGGTCGAAACCACCGCCGCTACATTCTCAAAGGAATGAAGGACCGCGAATCGTGAATGCGCTGTTGGATACCGGCCCCTGGGTTGCGTTGATCGACGCAAGCGAAACCTCTCATGAGGCGTGCGTTGAGTGGTTTGGCGCGTTTTCCGGAAAGCTCTACTCGACGGAGCCCGTGCTGACGGAAGTCCTGTATCTCTTGAGTTTTTCCTTGAAAGCCCAGCAGGCCGCCATGGATTATGTCCTCCGGGGCATTGTCACACTCGTTCCAATAGATCTCCGGGCGCTGGAATCCGCCAGGACGCTGATGAGCAAATATGCCGACCTGCCCATGGATTTCGCTGATGCCAGCCTCGTTGTTCTTGCCTCGGAATCTCGTATCTTGAATATTGTGACCCTGGATGAGCGAGATTTCAAAGTGTATCGGACTCAGGACAAGAAGGCTTTTTCCATTTTCCCTTAAATCGCGAGCGGTTCCCTTTTTCCGGGTCATGTTCATCAAGAAATCGGGTAATCAATATGGCATATCGGTTATTTCATACCCCCTAAGAAGGGTTCATCAAGCAATTTCAGCCCTTCTGCTCTTTTTCGCTGATCACGGAAATGCGAGCAGTTCACTTTCCAGCAAGGCAATCCTGAATCTGCAAGGCCAAGTGCCGTCCTTGCTCATCCTCGCGCAGAGCCATCAGGAACAGGGTCTGCCCGTTGCTGCCGGCGGACCAGAGTTCGCCGATGCTCTGTTTTTCACGAGCATCGTCCCCGGTGGCCAGATGTTCTCCTTTGTACTCCAGGACCAAGGTTCTTCCGTCCTTGAGCCGGGCCACGAAGTCCGGAAAAAAACGACCATGGGACAGGGGCAGCCAGAAGGATCCGGGTTGCCGGTCCACATTGCGGACCCACCACTCAACGTCCGGATGGGCGTCCAAAGTTACGGCGCAGTCGTACTCCTCCCCGCTGGGCTTCAGGTCAGGGATGTGCGGATAGAAATGCTTTTTAAAGCGATAGGTGCCCCGGTAGGCCGGAATAGATTCGGCATAACCGGATGCCGGGTACGTATGGGCATAGGTGAAGCTGGTCTCCGTCCAGGCATCTGGGGCAAACAGCAGACGCTGGTAGCCCTCGGCCAGTGCCCCGGGAGCGGAGTCGTTCCAGCTTGGCCTTCAGGGCCGCAGCCAAAGAAAGGTTAAAAAAGGACAGGATAAAAATTCTTGTCACTGAAAAATTCCAGTCAACGTGAAAGCTCAATGCCCGTCACGATCCGATGTCCGGGGGCCGTGGCCCAGATCGAGAGCCGCCTCAAACGCGTAGAGGCATGTTAGGATAATTTTATGGAAGAAATAGAGAGAAGTGCGACATCCTCGGAAATGGACGCAGACTGTGTCATCGTATTGATGAAGGCCCTTCTCCATTCAATGCTGGATTTTCCGACGACGACAGAAAGGACAAAGGAAAGCCGCCCCTGACCCAGAGCTGGTCGATCCCTTGGGGAATGCGTTGCAAAAAGGAGGATCAGAAACAGCTGCCCTCAAACTTCATTCTGAGCAAGTTAATTCACTTGCCAACATCTCCGCCTGCTTAAGCACCGTCTCGGTTGCCAGTTTTTGCATGTCAGGCGGATACCCGAATTGTCTTAAAGTCCTTTTTACAATGACTTTGAGTTTTGCCTTTACACTTTCTTTCATTGTCCAATCGATTGAAGCGTTTGCTTTTACTCGTTCGAACAATACAATGGCCAACTCGCGCAACTTGTCCTGTTGCATTAACTCTCTGGCGCTCTTGTTGTTGGCTACGGCAGTATAAAAAGCGTACTCATAGTCACTCATGCCGAGCTCTTCGGCCTGCTTATCCGATTTGACGATTTCCTTGCTGATATTGATCAGCTCGTCCATCACCTCCACCGCCGTGAGCACCTTGGCGTGGTATCGCTTGATGGCATCTTGCAGCATCTCCATCAGGGTCCGGCTTTGCACCAGATTCTTTTTGGCGCGCGCTTTGATTTCGTCGTTGAGCAGTTTTTTGAGAACTTCCAGCGCGACGTTTTTGTGCTCCTTGTTTTTCAGCTCCAGCAGGAACTCCTCGGAAAGAATCGAAATATCGGGCTTCTTGATTCCGGCAGCGTCGAACACATCAATGACTTGCTCCGACACCAGCGCCTTGTCGATCACCTGTCGGATGGTTGATTCGATTTCCTCGTTGGTACGACCCGTGCCGGTGCTGTCGAACTTCGCAAGCCTCGCCTTCACCGCCTGAAAGAAGGCGATTTCATCCTTCACATCCAGGGCCTGTTCATGAGGAATGGCGATGGCGAATGCCTGCGACAGGGCGGTGACTTGGTCGATATAACGCTTCTTGCCATCCTCCAGCCCGAGGATATGTTCCTCGGCCGCCAGGATCATTGAGAGTTTTCTGGAGGTGTCGGCCTCGAAGTAATCCTCGTAAGGGAAGCCGTGATACATGCCGGCCACCACTTCGATCTTCTCCAGCATCAATTGCACGGCCTGTTCCTGGGCCAGCATCGGATCGCCCTTGCCACCGGCATCGGCATAGAACGACAACGCCTGCTTGAGATCGGAAGCAATGCCCAGATAGTCCACCACCAAACCCGCCGGCTTGTCACCATATACCCGATTCACCCGCGCAATGGCCTGCATCAGGTTGTGGCCCTTCATAGGCTTGTCGATATACAAGGTGTGCATACAGGGCGCATCGAAGCCGGTGAGCCACATATCGCGCACAATAACCAGCTTCAGCTCGTCATCGGGGTCTTTCATGCGCTCGGCGAGGGTCTTGCGTTGCTCTTTGGTGGTGTGATGCCCGGCCAGTTTCGGGCCATCCGCGGAGGCCGCCGTCATCACCACCTTGATCACGCCCTTGGTCAGATCGGGTGAGTGCCATTCCGGCTTCAGCTTGATGATCTCTTCATACAGATCAGCCGCAATGCGCCGCGACATGGCCACGATCATCGCCTTGCCCGCAAACACTTCCTGGCGTTGCTCGAAATGCGCCACGATGTCCCGCGCCACATTCCGGATGCGCTGCTCCGCGCCGACCAAGGCCTCCATCTTCGTCCACTTGGCCTTGGCCTTCTGGGTCTCGGTCAGTTCGTCCTGTTCCAGCTCCTCGTCCAGTTCGGCTATGAGCTTCTTGCCCTCGGCGCTGAGCGACACCCTGGCCAGACGGCTTTCGTAGTAAATTTTCTTGGTGGCCCCGTCCTCCACCGCTTGGGCGATGTCGTACACATCGACATAATTGCCGAACACCGCCGGGGTGTTGACGTCGGTCTTTTCGATGGGCGTCCCGGTAAAACCCAGGTAGGTCGCGTTCGGCAGGGCGTCGCGCAGATATTTGGCAAAGCCGTACACAATCCGCTTGCCGGTGATGTTGCCTTGCGCGTCTTTCTCGTCCACGGTTTTAGCCTTGAAGCCGTACTGGGTGCGGTGCGCTTCGTCGGCGATCACCACCACATTGCGGCGGTCGGTCAGTTCCTCGTAGACATTGCCTTCTTCCGGCTGGAACTTCTGAATGGTGGTGAAGATCACCCCGCCGGACGCTACTCGCAATAGCCGTTTCAACTCTTGACGGTCATCCACCTGCACCGGCTCCTGCCGCAAGAGCTGGGTACAGGCGGCAAATGTATCGAACAATTGATCATCCAGATCGTTGCGGTCGGTGATCATGACAACGGTGGGGTTATCCAGCGCCAGGACGATCTTGCCCGTATAGAAAACCATCGTAAGCGATTTGCCGCTGCCCTGCGTATGCCACACCACTCCGGCCTTGCGGTCTCCCGGCGGTTGGGCATCAACACTTGCCAAGCCGTAACTCTCCGGCGTTTCAGCCATTACCCGTGGCGCTTCACTCGTCGCCCGCAAGGTGGAAGCCACCGCCGCGTTGACGGCGTAGTACTGGTGATACGCCGCCAGCTTCTTCACCGTGCTGATGCTGATAATACCCGTTGCCGGGTCTTCTTTCTTTGACTTTTCGAACACAACAAAATGGCGCAGCAAATCCAGCAGCGTTGCCTTGTTCAACATGCCCTGGATCAAGGTTTCCAACTGACTGATCAGCGCGGATGCCTCCAGCTTGCCGTCCGCCGTTTTCCACGCCATGAATCGGGAGAGCCCCGCGGACAGTGATCCCACTTTGGCTTCCAGCCCGTCGGAGATCACCAACAGGCCGTTGTAGGTGAAAAGACTGGGGATCACTTCCTTGTAGGTCTGCAATTGCTGGTAGGCGGATTTGATGGTGGCGTTTTCATCGGCGGCGTTTTTGAGTTCCATCACCACCAGCGGCAGACCGTTGACGAACAAGACCACATCCGGGCGCTTGCTCTGGTGCCCCTGATTCGTATGGTGGCCGATCACCGTAAACTGATTGGCAATGACGAATTCGTTGTTCTCGGGCCGGGCGAAATCCACCAGCCACACCAGGTCTCCGCGCTCATTTCCTCTGTGCTGGTAGGTGACCTTGATGCCCTCGGTCAGCATTCGGTGAAAGGCTTCATTATTTGCGATGAGTTCCGGCGAGTTCAGGCGCTGAACCTGCTTGATCGCCTCCTCGCGCACATCGGCGGGAATGGTCGGATTGATACGCGCTACCGCCGAGCGCAGCCGCTCCAGCAGCAACACATCCTCAAAGCGTTCGCGCTCCGGCGTTTCGCTGTCCGGCGCGATGCCCGGGGCATAGACGTACTGATACCCGAGCTTCACGAACAGCCCGATGGCGAAGGTTTCGATAGCGGACTCGGTAATTTTAGAAGTCATCACCTTTTCCGCCTTTATCTTTGCCGATCAGCTTTCTTACTTCCTCGTCAAAGTCGGAAATGTACTGTTTGTCCTGAATGACCCGGAATTTATAGTATTCTGCTTCAGCTTTTATTTTTGCTTCCAAAGCTGAGATTTTGCCTTTATCCAGGAGTATTGGATAATCCGAGAGGGCAAGGAACTTGTCCAGAAATTGAACCCAGTCTTTCATATTGGTTACAATGCCGCGGCGCGCCCTGTTTTCCGCAAGATCAAGATAGGCGGATACGATTCTTTCCAACTCTTTGAGGTGTTCTTCATTGAGATAATTTTTGGCAATGATCACATCGGATTTTAAAATTTTCCCGCCGGGTGCATTCTTCCAGGTTTTCAAGCCCATAAATATCTTCTGCGCGTCTGCTTCGGTATAAATAATTTCCGCAGCGGTCTTCCCTTGTATGGCCCAATGCATTTTGTTTTGCACCGTGGCAAAAAATTCCTTGGTGGTTTCGTCATTTCGGTCATAATCAGCAGACAAGGCATAGATATCGGTGATTTTCTGATAGAGTCGCCGCTCACTCAGACGGATTTCACGAATGCGCTCAAGCAACTCATCAAAGTAATCCTGTCCAAAATGCTTGATCTGCTTTAAGCGTTCATCATCAATCACAAAACCTTTGATGATGTATTCATGCAGGATTTCTGTTGCCCATTTCCTGAATTCCGTGGCGCGATGAGAATTGACCCGGTAACCAACGGCAGTAATCGCTCGAAGGTTGTAATACAGCATCTCTTTTTCCTGGGTTTTGCCTTTGATGGCACCGTGTTGAGTGGTGTGTCGGAATTTCCGACACACCAGTTCTTCATCCAGCTCTCCTTCCGCAAAAATATTTTTCAGGTGTTCGGTGATGGTTGAACGCCCTTTGCCAAATAATTCGGCAATCAGTTTTTGGGTAAGCCAGAGCGTATCGTCCTGGAAATAGACATCGATATTGACTTTGCCATCTGCTGTTTTGAAGATGACAAAGTTTGGTAATTTTTCGGGGAGATTTGAGTTTGTCATATTGTCACCTGCACTTCGCCGCTCATGAGTTTGGGCAGCAGGGTGTCGCGGAGTTTTTCGAGGGTGCGGATTTGCAGAGTGTTGCTGCGCTTTTTTTCAAAGATCGGATTAATCACCTTTTCAAACTCCCTTAGCACATCATCCGGTGGCAATAAGAAGGTTGTATTCCCAATTTCGCCAAGGCTCAAATTAGGCTGCACAGCATGGACTATTTTCCCGTCCATTATTTCGCGAAAAGCAGTCGATTTTAAAAACAAATAAACAAACTCCGATTGGCACTTCTCTTGATTTACTCGAAGAATGGCGATGGCCTGATTGGTGTTGGCTGGCAGGATGGAATTATTTACTATGGCTACACGTCCTATAGTGCCTGCGATGCTGCACAAAACGTCGCCAGATTGAATTATCGATCTTTTTAGGAAATGATGAGTCTCTTCGGAAATATGCGCGAATTTATCGAAAATAAAATCACCGCTATCAGTTATTGATTCCGCTTTTACGAAATTAATGCCCGCGTCTACAAATTGATGCCCTAACGTGGTTGGAGTTGTCCCCTTGGTAATTAGTCGAGCCTGAAAAATCCGATATTTTCGTTACAGGATCATCATAGTAGGCTGACGGGTTGTGGTGCCAAAAACAGCCAAAGCGTAAAAAGGGCAAAAAAGTGTTCGAACTTCCGAATCCACTTCCTGAAATTGAATGCCGCGGCAGCCATGAACAGGTTGATCGCGTCGCCGAGAACCCCTTTCAGGTAGTTTCGGGACAAGCGATGATCCTGTTTCAGGTGACCAATTATCGGCTCTATTCCTGCTCTACGGCAAAAACGCTCACGGACGATCCGCCGTTGATAGGGGCTATCGCTTTTCTTCGGACGCCCTGGCCGCAGGATTTTGGTGTCGCCTACATTTTGGTAGCCCCTGTAACCTCGGTCACATA
>NZ_FMXO01000023.1 GCF_900104215.1 Desulfonatronum thiosulfatophilum
TCCCACTGGAATCGCCAGGACTTCGCCTGGCGCACAACTACTCAGCTGAGGTCCGGCTCGTCTTGATTTTGCGGCCTCGCAAACTCCTTCGCCGGCTTCGTAACATCGAACCATATTGCGTGAATAACAGTATTTTGTGCTCCAAATGTGCGGCAATGGATCGATGAACGAATCCTGGCTCAGTCAAACATGCGAGACCGCAAAATCAAGGCAAGACGGACCAATCCCGTGTACGATTAGAATTTGCTGAATTGTTGCAAATTTACAAGAGAATCATGGACGTATAAAATGATTGCTTATCCTGCCCGATCCATGCCCGGGCAAATCGATCACTCACCACCTCTCACCGCCAAATCAATCAATATGCCCCAGCAACAACACATTCTGATCATCGACGACGAAGTCGACATGCTCCAGGGACTGCAACGGGTTCTCTCCTTCGAGCTGGAGAGCGTTACCGTTTCCATCGTGGCCAATCCACTGGAGGCGCTGGAACTGATCAGCAAGCGCAATTACGAGTTGATCCTTCTCGACGTTTGCATGCCTGAGATGAACGGCATGGACCTGCTCGTCCGGATCCGCGAAATCGACCCGCACGTGACCATGATCATGATGACCGCCTACGGCAGCATTGAAACCGCGGTGGAGGCCATCCGGCGCGGGGCCTACGACTTTGTGACCAAGCCCTTCGAGATTCCCGACCTGCTGCGGGTTTTGCGCAAAGGATTGGAGCGCAATCAGCTGATCCGAGAGAACCTGAACCTGAAGGCCAAGGTCACCCAGAAAAACACATTTGAAAGCTTCATTGGCCAGACCCCGACCATGCGCCGCCTCTACGACACCATCCAGGCCTTGGCCCATACCAACTACACCGTGCTTATCCGCGGTCAGAGCGGTACCGGCAAGGAGCTGGCGGCCAGGGCCATCCATGATCTGAGCAAGCGCAAGGCGCATCCTTTTTTTGCCGTGAATTGCCCGGCCATTCCGGAACAACTCCTGGAAAGCGAACTGTTCGGGCACAAGAAAGGCGCTTTTACCGGAGCGGATACGGACTACACCGGACTCTTCGAGGAAGCTGACGGCTCAACCTTGCTTCTGGATGAGATCGGAGACATCCCGGTTTCCCTGCAGACCAAGCTGCTGCGCGTGCTCCAGGAGCAGGAACTGCGTCCCCTGGGCGGGACCAGAAGCAAGAAGATCAACGTGCGGATCCTGGCCAGTACCAACCAGGACCTGGAGAAGAAGATCAGCGAGCGGACCTTCAGGGAGGATTTGTTCTACCGGTTGAACGTGGTCACGGTGCGGACGCCGACCTTGCGGGAAATTCGAGACGACATTCCCCTGCTGCTGGATCATCTCAGCAAGCAGTTCAGCGCGGAACTGGAAATTCCAGCCAAGCACTTTTCCCTTGCCTCCGCGGAAATGTTGATGCGCCGCAATTGGCCCGGAAACATCCGCGAATTGCAGAATTTTGTCCGCAGGATGCTCATTTTCTGCAAAGAGGAGGAAATCGAGCCCATGCACATCCAGGCCGTGGAAAATCCCGGGACGATACCGACCTTGAGCGAGGCCTTTCAGATCTGCGAAATGCCCACGGAGCCTTACATTGCGGCCCGGAATAAGGTTCTGGAGCAGTTCACCCGCTCCTACGTCCAGAATCTCCTGTTCACCACCAACGGCAACATCTCCAGGTCCGCCAAGATGGCCGGCCTCAGCCGGGTAGCCATGCAGAAGATCATGCGTCGGATGGACATGCAGCCGTTGAACTTCCGCAACCCCGAACGCTGCCCGCAATAAAACGGCACGCCATTGAGGTTGCGCTCCACTTGACCATCACTGCCGATCACGAATTTTTGTCGAGCAGCAAACGCACAGCGGGAAGGATATTGTCGACGATCACATCCACCCCGGCTACGTTGGGGTGGATGCCGTCCGGAAGGGTCAGGTCCGGGTTGCCGGGGATGCCGGGAATGAAGTCCGGTACGAGAGGAATTTGCTTTGTTCTGGACAGCTCCTGGTAGATGTCGTGAAACCGCGTGTTGTACTCCTGATCCGGATCCCGCAGGGAAAGCACGCCGGTCAAGAGAACTTCGGCTCCTATCGCCCTGCACTTGTCGATGATCATTTCCAGATTGTCCATGACCTCATCCTCGGGCAATCGCTGATAGATGTCATTGGCCCCGAATTCAACGATCACCAGATCCGGATTGCGCTCAAGGAGCGGATCAAGCCGGTACAATCCGTCATGTGCCGTATCTCCGGACACGCCGCCATTGATCACCGCCACATCCCTGCCCTCATCTCCAAGGGCTCGCTCCAATCTGGATGCGAAGGAGTCCTCCGGCAGCAAACCGTACCCGGCGGTCAGACTGTCTCCCAGCGCCAATATCGTGATCATTGTTCCTCCTGATGGTTGCAAGAGATCATCCGGCCTATGCCGCCCTGGTTTCCTTGGAATCATAATCAGTTTTCGGCTTATGATCTAGATTCGTTTTCGAACGCAAGCATGTGGAAGAGGATTGTGGAAGAACAAGGAAATGCTTCCAAGTAACGGCCTCATTCCAATGATGACAGAGCCAAACATCAATGCTTCGTCAATTACAACGACCAGGCGAAACATTTTTTTCTTGACAGTTCAAAACATCGGAGTATGTTTCTTTCAGCGCCGATTTGAGTCAGCTTGCGGGCGCGTTATAAATTCAGCTAAATCGAGATCCTGTCCCGCTTTGGCTTCAAGCTGAGCGGTTTTTTTTGTTCTATTTCCCTACGTCGCCGATTTAATTCACAACTTGCAGGGCGACAAAAAAATGCTGCTAAAGCGTTGGCCCGCCGAACTCGCTCCCAGTGGTTGCCAAACGCAGCTCATTCACCAGGAGCGAAAAAGGTGCGCCCCATGTCTTCCCTTTCTTCATTTCAATCCTACCTGTTCACTTCGGAATCCGTTTCCGAAGGTCATCCTGACAAGCTGGCCGACCTGATTTCCGACCGTGTTCTGGACGCATTCCTGGACAAGGACCCCAATGCCCGGGTGGCCTGCGAGACCATGCTCGCGGATCAATGTGTTGTTGTAGCCGGAGAATTCAAAACCCGCCGCCAAGAAGACTTCAGTGAAATCCGTGAATCAGCTGACTCCCTGGTACGCCAGCTTCTTCGAGAAGTCGGCTACAGCAGTTCGGAAACCGGCATTGATCCTGAGCGTTGTGAAATCCAGATCCGGTTCAACGGTCAGTCCGGCGACATCAACCAGGGGGTTGACCGCACTGACGGTATCCTTGGAGCCGGCGACCAGGGCCTGATGTTCGGCTACGCCTGTGACGAGACTCCGGAACTCATGCCTGCGGCGATCACCTACGCCCATAAGCTGGTTCAGCGGCAGGCCGAGCTGCGCAAAAGCGGCGCCCTTCCCTGGCTCCAGCCCGACGCCAAGTCCCAGGTCACGTTCCGCTACGTCGACGGTCGACCGGCTCAGGTCGAGGCCGTGGTCCTCTCCACCCAACACGACCAGGACATCGAACTTGACGAACTGCGCAAAGAAGTCCGCAAACACATCATCGACCCGGTGATTCCGGAAGAAATCCGTTCTCCTGACTTCCGTACTCTGATCAATCCCACCGGACGCTTCGTCACCGGCGGGCCCAAGGGAGATACCGGGCTTACCGGACGCAAAATCATCGTCGACACGTACGGCGGTGCGGCGCCCCACGGCGGCGGCGCCTTCTCCGGCAAGGATCCGAGCAAGGTGGACAGATCAGCGGCCTACATGGCCCGACTTCTGGCCAAAACGGTCGTCTCCCGAGGCTGGGCAAACCGCTGTCTGGTGCAGCTCTCCTACGCCATCGGCGTGGCCGAACCGGTCAGCTTTCTGGTTGATACGTTCGGAACGGGCAACGGCAGGGATTTCGCGTCCGAACTGTCCTCGGAATTCGATCTGCGCCCCCGCGGGATCATCGAACGCCTCGATCTGCTGCGTCCCATCTATTTCCCGACGGCGTCCTACGGCCACTTCGGCCGAGAGAACCTGAACCTGCCCTGGGAAGACGCGTCCTGATCCGGCGACCATTGCGGAAGTACGCCTTGCTTGGCTCCGATTAATTCACAGTAAGGGCGATCCGCCGCCTCATGAAGAAGCCTCCAGTGATACCTGGAGGCTTTCTTTTTTCACACTACCCGCCCGAGGTCCGTTGCGCTGCCATGCCGAGACCCCAGGTTTTCAGTATTTATGCGATGTAGGTGGCGGGTGTATGTTGTGGCCTGGAAGTTTCTCGGACTTCCCGCCCATCCAACGCGATCAGGTTGCGCTTGGCCTTGCTGAAGACCAGACCCAATTCATATACCGTCATTCCGGGCCGGCCCTGGTACTTCTCGCTGTACCCCTTGGCCCGAACCTGCTCCAGGGCCGGGTTGCCTTCGACCTCCGCGGCCTGAATCAGCTTGATCTCCATCACGAAGACCTTGTTCTCCAGGATCACGGTCAGATCGGCCTGGCCCTTGTTGGTCACGTCCTCCGGGATGATCCGGGCGTTGAGGGAGGAGAAAAAGGCGTAGAGCACCGAGGCATAATAACCCTCGCAATCCAGCAGGTCGTTCTTGGTGAAGTTGCGGTGGGATACCGCGGCAAAAAGGCGGTGGACAATGCCATGCAGGGCCGGAAGATCGAATGTCGTCATTGCCTGGTACAAAGCATCCTGTATGGCGTACTTGTCCGCGTCGATGGCCGTGTACCCGGTGATCAACGCATCGCTCAAAGCCAGACGGACTTCCATGTTCGGAATACTCAAACGAAACAAGAGCCGCTGTCTGCGGGTAAAACTCTCGGCAATGGTCAGATATCCGGTCTGGAACAACAGAGTCTCCGGCGTGATTCGATCCACGTCAAAACTACTCAGAATCTCCTCGCCCACCTCAATACTTTCCAGGTCCGGCAAAAAGTAGCGTTTCTGCTGGAACAGCTTGATCAGAAAGCTCGGGCTGCCGGTTTCGAACCAGTAGTTACGGAAGACTTTGCCTTTTTGCAGAAACAGGAGCACGTCAAAGGGATTGTAAACCGGCTCACCCATCCACCGGTAGCCGTTGTACCAGAGTCGGAATCGGTCCAGGTCCACGCCGTCGAGATGCTCCCTGAAGCTGGCTTCCAGTTCCTCCTGAGAGTACCCGCAGATGGCGGCATACTGCGAATCAATGGTCAAGTCCTCCAGGTTGTTCAGGCCGCTGAACAGGCTGACCTTGGAGAACTTGCTGACCCCGGTCATGAAAATGCACTGGATATGCGCGTCCCGGGCCTTCATCACGGAATACAGGTCGCGCAGGCCGTCGCGCATTTCCCGGGCGACCGCCGGGTTCTCGATGTTGTCCAGGATGGGCTTGTCGTACTCGTCGATGAGCACCACGGTCCGTCGACCGGTTTGTTCATGAGCCAAACGAATCAGCTCGGAAAAACAGCCGGAATTGCTCTGAAACTGGCAGGCGATCCCCAAACGCTGCTGATTTATGGTCAAGATTTCCTGGATCTTCGCATCCAGTTCCTCCCGATTCCGCACCCCTCCCTCGCCAAAGTCGATCTTGACCACCGGGTGAACTGTGTTCCAGTCCCATTTGTCGTGGATGTACAGCCCCTCGAAAAGCTTTTCGTTACCCTCGAAAAGCTGGTGAAGCGTGTCCAAAAAAAGGCTTTTGCCGAAGCGCCGGGGGCGGGAAAGAAAAAATGCGCCGGCCTTGTGCGCGATACGATAGGCAAACTCCGTCTTGTCCACATACACGAATCCGCCGGAACGGATTTTGTCCAGGGTATTGATGCCCACGGGCAGGTGTAGCATGGCGGGGACTCCTGAGATGGTTTTACGGCCGTCATTTTCCACGAGACAGCCATGATTCCCGATACCCTATGCGCGGGGCGTGAAATGTTCAACCATGCTCGAGGTTGGACCAGCATGAACATTCGTCATGAAATCATCAGCCGAGATTTGTTGCGGCATGGACGCGCTCCCCTCACTTGTGATCCACGATCATCGGCCGGCACGGGCGCAGGCTTTGCCGGAATTCGACGGCCTTCAGAGCCAGTACGTTTCGGGTGGGCAGGAAGAGGTTTTTGATCCCGTGAGCGGGATAGAGGGAGAGGATGGTGTGCACGTCGAACCGTTCCCTGATGATCCCCTCCATGGAGGACAGGTCGTTGCCGCCGTTGGAGGCGAAGTAGTCCAGGAAGAACAGCCTGTCCCGGCGCTTGAACTCCGTGACGATGGGGTACCCGACAACCAGGGTCCGGATGCTGCCGCCGGCCCTGGAAATCAGCCCCAGGCTCTGGAACCCGCCGTCTTCAAAGGCCGCGTAACGGGCAAATTCCTCCGGGGCAAAGACCCTGCCGTCGTGCTTTCGGGCATGGCTGTTCGCGAATGCCAGGCACTCTTCCATGTTGCCCGCGTCCACGACCTCAATGCTCGCCCTTTTTTTTCGCGGCGGCCTTGCCAGGAGCCGAATGACCGCCTTTTCGTGAAAAAGGAGATCCGAGTTGGACACGGCCCGCGCGGCGTCGAAAACCCGGGCCTTGAATGCAAAGTCGCCGTAGCTTGTCAGATCTTGGTCGGCCCTGGTTTGAATCTTGTAGTTGGAGTGGGCCGCGTTCAAGGACTTGTGAAGCCAGCAAAACACTAGCGGAAGTTTTGCAAACGATGCCTTTTGAACCTTTACAAAGTGCATCTTCCCCAACCCATTGCCTTTTTCCGAAGGCAGAACACTCAAGCCGGAGGCGATGCCAGTGGCGATGTCCTTGTTGGCAAAGGAGACGGTCCTTGGTGTAAAAAGAACCCCCCCTACCAGCCTGCCGTTCTTGAAGGCGAGAAGCGACTGCTCGGAGTCAAAACCCTTCCAGCCGAACGCCCAGCGCAGATACGGCTCGTCGTCGATGAACCGTTCCCGTCCCTGGTAGGTATCCCTCCAGGAAGCGTCCATGAACCGGGCGATCTCGCTAAAGGTCATACCTGATTGCGATACAGGCCGGAAATCCACGTCCAAAAGATACGGATGCCTGGCAATGATCCGCTCTTCTTGCCGGTGTATATCATCAAGAGTTTTCATGATTCAGGACTCGCTTGCTTGCCATTATCGTCTTTCGTTCAATACCATGCCGATAACGCAAGAACGGTAGGGTCTTCGTGATAAACATACCGGAAGCGGCGCAACGGATAGAACAAGGAGCGTACTCCATGCAAGCAACCCTTGTGTATTGGGAAGATGGTGGCTGGATGGTCGGCAAAATCAAGGAAATACCTGGCGTTTTCAGCCAGGGTGAAACTCTGGACGAACTGCTGGAGAATATTAGTGACGCATATCGACTCATGATAGAAGATGAGGCCGCCGAGGTGCGGGCAGACCATCGCGAAATGGTTGTCGCGTTGTGAAACGCAAGCGGTTCATCCAGGAGATTGAGGCTTGCCGGCTGCGTATTCCTGCGGCATGGAGTAAAACATGATCTGTACACGAATCCTCAGAACGGTCGCAAGGCTCCTGTACCTCGACACCAGGAAATCAAAGACACCCTCTGCGTGCTGATTCGTAAGCAGATCGGATTGATCTAACCATCCCCCTGACCACACCCCTGGCAACATGACCCAGCGGTGCCAGCGAGTTCCCGGCCGGGATGATCCCCGCCGCCCCGAAGGTCCGGATGATGTCCATGACCGGGTAGCAGGCGGTTTTCCGGCAGGTTGTTGTTTTTTGGTCGGGTTTTTGTACAGAAGAAAAAAGGGCTTACGATTATTCATCGTAAACCCTTGATTTATTGGTGGGCAATGCAGGATTCGAACCTGCGGCCTTTGGCTCCGGAGGCCAAAAAATATCTTTTTCCGACTTTTCCTACCATTTCCTTTCTTCTCTCAATATCTCCCTTATTTCCGCATAAATAAAGGGCTTTCATACGAAATCTTCTTGACTTCTTCCCCTTCTTTTGCTATCGTGTGTAGACCATTGTTGTTACTGAATGCTGGGACCAGGGCTGGGATGGGAAAACGCGAAATTTGAGCAATAGCAACGCAAGCTGGACGTTCAGAGCTGCAAAAAGCTGGGACAGGGGGAGACAATGAGCACGGGCAAAAAGAAAATTCAAGCACTCAACCGGAAGGGGGAACCCGAGACAGGTGTATATTATCGCCTTGTCCCGAAGTTGGGCGACCCTTCAAAACTTGAAAAGTCTTTCATCGTTACTTTTTACGACCAGCAAGGGAAGTTTCGGGAATCGGTTGTTGGTCGTGAAGGCAAGCACGCGATGACCGTAGCCAAGGCGAAGGCGATCAGGGTTCACTTGATCGAAGGCAAGGAAAAGCCACACGTTGAGAAGGTCCAGGAACGGAAAGCGGAACAGGCAGCAGAGAAAGCACGCCTTGAAGCGGAAGAGAACCGGCCTACCCTGGCCCGGTTGTGGGCAGCGTACCAAGAGCAGAAATCCGAGATCAAGAGCAATGCCCAAGACCGTTCACGCTGGAACAAGTATCTTGCCCCCGCCTTTGCCGAAAAAGAACCGGCTGAACTGGTAACGATGGATTTGGACCGGCTAAGGCTGAAATTGAAAAAGGACGGACACAGCCCACAGACCGTGAAGCACGTTCTTGCACTCTTCAGGCGTCTGGTCAGGTTTGGCGTGAAGCGTGGGCTTTGCCCTTCTCCCGATCCTTCCCGGCTTCACATGGAAATGCCGCGAGTGAATAACCAGAAAACCGAGTTTCTGACCCCTGATCAGATTGAGCGGTTGCTTGATGCCCTGGACAATTGCGATGATTGGCGGCCCGTGGCGGTTGTGAAACTGGCATTGTCAACGGGAATGAGAAGGGGCGAAATCCTGAAGTTGCAATGGGATCATGTTGACGTTAAACGTGGCTTTCTTTTAATCATTGACCCCAAGGGCGGCAAACCTGCATCCATACCATTGAACGAAACAGCGAAAGCGGCAATTCAGGAGATCCCCAAGACGGAAAGCCCGTACCTCTTTCCGGCCCGTGGCGGACGCGGCCATATTGCCGACTTAAACAAGCCCCTTCGCAAGATCAAGAAGCTTGCCGGGTTGCCGGATGACTTCCGGACTCTACACGGGTTGAGACATCATTTTGCGTCATCCTTGGCTTGTGCTGGTGCCCCCCTGCATGTTGTACAGCGATTGCTGAACCATGCAAGCCCGGTGATGACGCAACGCTATGCCCATCTATCAGATGAGGCAATGCGTAATGTTTCTTCCATGATGGATGCAGCTTTAACCCCTGCCAAGCTCAGCAACGTTGTTGTACTGAATCGATAAACCTCTCCCTTTTCCCCCTCCCACCTACACAAGGCGGATGGTCTTCGGACTGTTCGCCTTTTTTCATTTCTAAATTTGCACAATCCATCCAACGTGGTATTATGGCGACTGGTAGCAAGTGCAAGCGCTTGCATTGGATTGAACCATAAAATGGAGGGATTGAAATGAATGTTGAACCATTGGCAGTGAATGAGAGTCAGGCAGCGATCATGCTTGGATTGTCTATCAAGACACTTCAGGCTTGGAGATTCCAGCGCAAAGGCCCGCCTTACGTCAAGCTTGAGTCAAAATCGATCCGGTATTGCGTCGATGATTTGAAGTCGTGGATAGCTGATCAGAAAATTTCAATGAACTAAGGAGTAAAACATGTTCATCATGACAGATAATGATTGTGTAGCGAAAGCAATGTCCCATATCATCAAGAATTGTGGAGCTAATCCATTCCAGATACGCAATCCTATTGCATTCACAAGCGAAGACTACGTACAGGTTTATGGTTTGCTTTTGGATGTAATTGAAGAACATTCACGCAATGTTGCATATCTGATCGAGAATTCTATCTACTTCAAACCGAAGATCGGGATGTTGCCGTATCTATCGAAGGATGAAGGGTTCTACTGGAAACTTAGACATGCAATTCAATCACTTTTTGATTGTGATAAGCGGTATTTTCAGTTTGCTGAAAATGTTATGATTGCTGCATGTCTGCGTCATGATTTGCGTTTGGAGGAGTTGCAAAAAGTTTTCAACGTGGAATCCGTTGTTTCAAAAATCGCTACACTGGATAGGCGTTCTTCTCTCCGATCGGGATTTTTGGAATTACAGGGCGAACGAAACGGGCAATATGTGGCACTTTGCGGCCTTTGCCAATCGTATTGTGAGGTTTCCCGCGATGACATCCGCTCGGGAATCCGTGCAGCTTGTGAGACGTGCTTGCCTGTGTTTGACGCAAAAAAAGCCCTTCAACGGGCAGAAACTTGTTATCACTCTCGCCAGGAGGCTGAATTTAAAAAGGCTCATAAATGGGCAAACGTGCATTACCTTGAGATGATGAGGAAAAAGCCAAGTAGCGCCAGATTTTTTGATGAGCAGACACGGGAAACATTTATCAAAAAAGCTACAGCGATCAAGCAAACTCAGTTAGCCCGTATGAACGAGCGATTTCGCTTCAATTCCTTGACTCATGCACTCAAGTATCTTGGCTTACCTTTATTTGAGGATGCAGAAATTCACAGGATAGGACATGAAATTTTTGATGTTCCCAATGGCCCGGAGGTTGTGCCGTATGGCCCAATTTCCACAATCTGGAAGTCACAACAGGATAACAGGTCACTGAAAAAAACCAACATTAGAATTTTTCACGATGGGCGGGTTTTCCCCGCCCTCGCTGACGCTTGCCGTCATGTGTTTGGAAAAGATTGGAAGAAAGTTGCTGGCAAGCTTCGCGGAAGATGCTTCCGTGATCCCGATTTAACTCACCAAGCCGCGTTCAATGCTTATTTATCTGAAATCAAATGACAAATTTCAGATGTAACGCGAAAATCAAGGATTGACTTTTCGAACTCTTAAAAAATATAAACAGCTGTAATCATTGATATTAATTTTGAAACATGATCGAAACCCGTGTTACAGGCAGAAAGACAATATATTGAAATTATTAGATTATTCTGCCCGTAACGCACTAGTTTTAAAAGAATACGTTGTATTACAAGATACAATACAGGTGAACCCCCAAAACTCTTGTGCGGCTCTCATGACCTTCGACGGCATTTCTTTTGCTCAATCGTGAATTTCACGCTTTATATATTGTGAGAATCACGATATAAAGGTCTTACTCATCCACCACAACCCAGGGGAAAAGATCATGAAACCTTGCCGAATCCTTCAAGAATGTTGGGAAAACGGGCAATGCCCGCTTTGTGAAGTGAAGACGAAGCCTGAAAATATGTTTCGACTCACCAAGGAAGGAAATTTTATGGATCACAAGGGGAGAGTTTGGGTTGATCTCCCGGCTTCCCCACCTTCCCGCAAAAAGTAACCTCCCCCCCCACTTTTTGAGTGCAAGCGCTTGCAAAGCTGGGGGGGGGAAGCGGGAACCTATCTAACCGTGAAAATCACGAAATGGGGAGGGGAGACAGTGCCAAGAAAGCCCATAGGCCATAGGGCCATGACTTCCAGGGAAAGGAAGCAAGAGCAGGTTTCAAGGCAGCTTGAGCGGATCAACACGTTACCAGATACGGAATGGACAGAATCAGATTGTTTTCTCGTCCTTCGATCCTCCCGCTTCCCTTCCGGGAGTCCATTGGATCGGGCAGCGTGGGAACAGCTTGGGAAGCTGCGAGGATATCTTGAAATGTGAAGATCACGAAAATGGGAAGTGACCGCTCCCCCCTCCCGCAAATTTATTTGAGTGCAAGCGCTTGCACTGGCAAAGCCTGGAGCAATTCCGGGCTTTTTTATTGGTTTTATGCAGTTGGTTGACGGTTTTTGCAGGTGTTCCGATTACTATTTTGTAGCGGGAGGAAATGCGATGACCAAAAAAATTAATGAGATGCTGTACAGCTTGCCGGACTCAGCACAATTGAGGACGTTTGAAGCTGCAACTTTTTTACGTGTTAGACCAAGCTCTCTTCTTGAGATGGTCCGCCGTGGCGATGGTCCTAAGTGCTCAAGAATTGGCGGAATCAAAAATGGTCCACTTTTGTTCAAAGTATCAGACCTGAAACATTACATCGAACATCGCCGCATTGGCGGCGGGAGGGCATAGCCGTGGCCACAAAACAGAGAATTATCGTTGAATTAGAAATCAATCTATCAGTCAACAAGGAAGATCAGGAAAACCCTGATTTGGTTTCATCTAAGGCCAAGGATCAGGTCAAGGATTTAGTCGGTCAGTTGCCCACTGTTTTCCCCGAGCAAGTTATCAACAGCCGTGTTCTGGGCGTTCTGCAAAGCCGTCAAAACGGTGGCTTTGCATATCTCCCATTGCGCTAAAAATTTCGTGAACACCCCACTCACGAAAGCGGCACGGGGGAGGGAGACGGGTTTTGCGCCTCCATCCTTTGACGTCTTCCTCCCCCCCCACTGTCAAAAACCCAGAGAGAATACCAATTATGCTTGATCCAGAAACCATTCGATTAAGACGGCTTGGAAGCCAAAAAATAGCGCGATTCCTTCACGATTTCACGCTTTATGTGGGGCGTTGTTATGCTTTCGTTTCTGAACAGAACAAATTTGATGCACTCGTGAACTGTCAGCCTTACGTGATTGGGAAATTGTTCAACGGGCGAACTGTCACGATCAAGCCCGTAATGGGCGCTGATTATGTTGCCGCGATTGACGAAGCTACCCGACTTGAGAGAGGCCATGGCCGCAAATTTTTGTTGCGCGAATGCGAGATCATTTTGAACCATGCCCAAGCGCGGATTGAAAAGGTTTTCAATGAAATACCGTATGAGCTATTTGAGAGCATCGACATTGTTCCAAGTCCGTTAGAAAAAGTGCTTTTGCAAGCGCATGCAACGCGCCATGAGTCAAGGGGAGATCGAAGTAAAGGCCGCAAGGCCGGAAGGCCGGGGGGGAGGGGGAAACCTTCAACCAAAAAAGAGGAATTACCATGCCCCTAAGTAGAGAACACGAAATCCGAAAACAACAGGCAATCAAGGCAACGGTTTTGCTTTTGGATGAGGTCAGGAAGGTGGCCCGTATCCTGAACGTCATTGCCCCGAGAGAGTACGCCACACAGCCCCTCGCAAAACCGGTAAAACAGCCCGAATTAGAGCACCAAGACGGATGGGGCATCCTCACCCCTGCCGGAGTCCAGAAAGGCGAAGAAAAGTCAGAATCTTGGGGCATATTTGCCCAACCAGAAACAAGCCAGCAGGCGGCGAAAGCCGGGGGGGAGGGCTGGTTAAGTGAGTCCTTACGCGCGCTTTACCGGCATAGGGCCTTTCACGGAAAGCGATAAAGCGAACACCTTTTTTTTGCCCTTAATCTATGAAAAACCAACGTCAAAAATTATCTGACCTAATCTCCGGGTACACGGCAGCGGAAAGTCAGTACTTCCAGGGAGGAAGACTAAACCTTTCCGCTGTCATTGACACCTTTCGTTTAAATCCCTTTCCCATGGCCTTACGACAGACCACAAGAGAACGCGATAAACGAAGAGTCGGAATTAGATTGATCTGAAAATCAAATTCCAGAAATTCACAAAAGCATGGTCAATAGTGCCATGCTTTTTTTATTTTGTATTCATCAGGTATTATGTATTTGAAAAAAACTCGAATTTCTTTGTTTTAAAGGTGGCTGAAAAAAGTGTGTTTGATGCTCTATTATGTACCAAATAGAATATGTATATTTGCAAGAATGAACCATTATTGTTAATGATCCAGTTTTAAATCTGGTTTGATTTCAATTAGCTTCTCAACAACACGTTCAATTTGATCATAAATATCATCTTGAAGCATCCCTTCATTCACTAAGATTGTAACAGCTTGCTTAATCATTTTTTCTGAAGGTTTTTTTATTCCATAATAATCGCGAAAATCAAAGTCTTCAAATTCATCGTATATAGTTTGAAAATTTTCTTCTTCTTTATCCATTATTTGTGGCGGAATATTTTTGTCTTTCTTAGGGATTGGCTTTGCCTGTTTACCATGTACTTTGTTTTTATATCGTTGTGATCGAGTAAGAATATTAATACGCAAACCGTAATTGTTACCTTGAACTGGTAAATAAACAGAATGTGGGCGTGCATCTAGCTCATTTTCGTCTTTAAGGTCTTTGGAAATATCTTTAGATAAAAAACCAAGCTGTTCAACAATCAAATTACCATCAATCATGGCTGATCCCATAACTTTCACAGCATATGGATCATATTTGTTTGTAAGGTCTTTCTCCAGATATATTTTAAAATCTGGTTGGTCGAATAATCGCAAAAACTTTACGTCACGCTCTTCATGAGTAACACCAACAACCTTTTCTTCCCTTGCAAAACATTTCCAGTCTTTATCCCAATCAGTTTCCATTACTAAAAAATGCTGAGATTTCCAATCACTGATGCGATACCATTTGTTTTTTGGTATTTCCTCGCCACGGTCAACGATCAAAAACTCAACATTTTTTCTAAAATTTGATTCTTGCTGTTGTTTTGCTGGTTGAGGGCTTCCACCAAACAAACGTTTTAATAGCGAAAACAAGGAGTACCTCCAAAAAGTTTGTCCTAATTGACAAAAATTTCAGCATCGTTCTTCCCAAGCTTTAAGTTTGACTAACAAGTAAAGTCAATCCTGATCTCATATCACCTAAATGCTGAACGAAAAAGTTTCCATTTAATTCTTTGCCACATCTTGAAAATCTTATGTGTTATTGACTCTTTGCTGGGACTAGGGCTGGGATTTAATTTTATGAACAAAAAAGGGTTTACGACTTTCATCGTAAACCCTTGATTTTCTTGGTGGGCAATGCAGGATTCGAACCTGCGGCCTTTGGCTCCGGAGGCCAACGCTCTATCCAACTGAGCTAATTGCCCTTGGCTGAAAAGGAGATACTTACGGCCTGGAAGGGATTTTTGTCAAGGGCAAGCCCAATTCCTTCAGCTGGATTATTTGCGGAAATTGCTTAGTATCGAGCCATGGATCTGCGGAACTTCATGGACATGCTGGCGGAGAACGACCAGCTGCTGACGATCAGCGAGGACGTGGATCCTTTTCTCGAAATTTCCGCCCTTTCCGCCCATGCTGTTCGGGAACATGGCCGGGCGTTGCTGTTCACCAATGCGCGCAACAGCCGGCACCCCGTTCTGACCAATGCTTTTGCCACCGAACAACGGCTTGCCCTGGCCCTGGGACATGACAGCCTGCGGACGTTCGGGGTTGCCGCGGATCAATTCCTGCGGCGGACGGAAGAAAATCTCTCCGCTCCCCTCCCCAACGTTGACAATCCGCCCTGTCGGGAGCGGGTGCATGCAAACCGTGATGTCGGTTTTCAGCATCTACCCATGATGACCTTCTGGCCCGGCGACGCCGGGCCGTGTCTGACCGCGGCCGTGGTCATGACCAGACATCCGGAAACCGGGCAGCGCAATGCCGGCGTCTACCGGATACAGATCATCGATCACTGCACGGCCACCCTGGGATGGCATCCCGGCAGCGGGGCTCAGGAGCATTTTGCCGCGGCATCGGCGCGCGGGCTGCCGCTGGAAGTTGCTGTCGCCGTGGGTGTTCCTCCCGCTGTGCTGCTGGCAGCCGCCCTGCCCTTGCCTTCGGGAATTGATGAATTGATCTTTGCCGCAGCCATGTTCGGCTCGGAACTGCAACTGGCCAGGTGCCACACCCTGGACCTGCTTGTCCCGGCGACGAGCCAGTTCGTGCTCGAAGGCCTTGCCCACCCGGAGCCACGAGCCGTGGAAGGTCCCTTCGGGAACCACACCGGAATGCAGACCACCCCTCGCAGCTGTCCCGTATTCAAACTGCAAGCCATAACCCACGGCAATAACCCGATCTTCCAGAGCATCATCGCGGGACCGCCGCCCTCGGAGAGCACTTGGACGGCCAAGGTTTTCGAGGCCATGCTGCGGGTTCGACTACAATCCTCATTTCCCGAAATCCTGGACCTCCACCTGCCCCTGGAAGGCATTTTCCAGAACCTGCTTTTCGTGCAAATCAAGGCTGAGTGCAAAAACACCCTGGAAATGCTACGGGCCCTGCTGGACCAGCCCGGGTTGCAGCGTTTTCGTTTTTTGGTCGCGGTTGACGAAGCCGTGGATGTCCGCGACACTTCCCAGGTACTGTGGAGGCTCGGCAACTGCATTGATCCGGCCAGGGACATGATCGCCCTCGAAGGAACTCTCGCCCCCTGGCATCGAACCGCATCGTCGGGCTTCGGTCAAAAGCTCATTTTCGATGCCCGTCGAAAGCCGTCCCAGCAACTGATTCCTCCGCATCCGGATCCGGCGTTTCGTCAGCGAATCATCCAACTTTGGAAAGACGTTCAAAGGTAATCAATGTCCACACCACTTCCCAAGCGTATCGTTCTCGCCGTGACCGGCGCCAGCGGCATGGCCTATGCCGAAACCCTGGCCGGATATCTGCAAAATTACTGCGAACTGCACCTGATCGTTTCCCAGGCCGGATGGCTGGTCTGGAACCAGGAACTGGGCCTGCCCCAGGAGAATCTGCTGAACAAGGCGCATTGCAGCTATTCGCAAGACGACCTTGCCGCGCCACCGGCCAGCGGTTCCTGGCAGCACCAGGGCATGGTGGTCTGCCCCTGCTCCATGGCCAGCCTGGCCGCCATAGCGAACGGGTTGGGCAGCAACCTGATCCACAGGGCCGCGGACGTCACGCTCAAGGAACGCCGCCGCCTGGTCCTCGTTGCCAGGGAAACTCCTTTGAATACCGTGCACCTGGAAAACATGCTCGCCGCAACCCGTGCTGGCGCCGTGATTATGCCGGCCAGTCCCGGCTTCTATCATCGCCCCCGCACCTTGCAGGAACTTGTGGACCAACTGGCGGGAAGAATCCTGGACGCATTGGGTATCGAGCATGATCTGACGAGAAGATGGGGAGAATAGCACAACGTCGCCCCCTCTTCCGCGCGACGACTGTTGGCTTGGCAGGGAATGAGCAGGCGTTAAAGCCGACTTGCGATGAATGAGGTGATGCGCCAAGGAATTCGGTCAGCAACGCCTGAATCGCTCGGCTTCGCAAGCTGACGAGAACGCCTCCCAATAAACCTCGATGGACTTCTCGCAGATTGCGCAACGCTTCTTCGACGGTTTCGCCTTGTGTGGCGGTGCTGTTCTCGGGGTTGTAGGCATGGCCGCCATTTGGGCGGGGGATAACGGTTGATGGTTTCTTGTTTCACTCGGAGTGATTTTGGGAGAGCCCAACGTTCAGCTAATGTGCGCTGCTTGCGGCGCCACCATTGAGCGGCTTGCCGGCAGCTTCTGCCTTTAAACGCTCAACCAGCCATACCTTGATGATTGACTGACGAGTAACGCCGATACGAGCGGCTTCACGATCCAGCGACTCTACCACCCAAGCAGGGAAGTCGACATTTATGCGCTTTTGTTCCTGGTTGACACGACGCGCCGTGGACAAATCAAGATCATCAATGATGTCCTCTTTGGCTTGATCAAATTTCTTGTCAAAATTTTCAGCTTTCATAAAGCTCCACCTCTCTTTTACGAGAACGCCTCACAGAAATGAGCCGAATTGTTCCGTTTCTATAAGTGATGACTGCAGACCAATGCTTTCGGCCTATAAGGCCTATGACCAGAAACCGTGACTCATCATCCGATTTAGCTTGTATTTCCAGCAGGTCTGGATCCCTCCAAAGAGCCTGAGCATCAATAAAGTCGATTCCATGTTTTTCCAGATTGGCCAAGCTCTTGCCATCATCGTACTCGAAGTCGATCATGAGTATAAATTATTCCTTTTTTACTCATTTGGCAACAAGGGAGAATAGGGGGCCGCCAACGCAAAGCTGAGTTGCGCGTCGAATGAACATTCCCGCAGGGCTACTGACGTTTTTCGTGTCCACTCAAGCGACCTGTTCGCATTTTCCCACTCTTCAGCGAATAATTCGGGGCAATCCGCACCTCATTCTCCACAGTCATGCTTGCCTATAAATCCAGTGAAAAATGTTGCCAGTTGAAGTCAAATCTGGTTATAAATTTTTTCAGTTTTGAGCCAAAGAGTTGGTTCCGGTCCGCCCCCGTAACCTTTAGATGATGTCGGAAGGCGCTCCCCAGAGGACGAAACCGGTCTGGCGGTTGAAGTAGTCGGCTTGGATGCGCTCCAGCGTGAAGGCGGCCAGCAGGGTCTTGTCGACGTCGGCGAGGACTTTCAGGCAGATGTTGGGGAGGCGGCTTTGAATCCCAGCATCGTCAGCAATGCATTTACCCGCTCAAAAGCATCACGAGCCTTTCGCTCCACTTCATCAGGGTCGTCCTCTGCTTCGAAGGCTGCTACAAATTTCGGCCCGATGGATCTGATATCGACAAAGTGTTTGCCAATCTTCACCAACCCTTCCCGTACCAGGCTGTGGGACAAGTGGGGCCTGAATTCATCTGCCAGAGCACTGATTCCTCCCGGATAAACGAGAGTGCAGTAGTAGATGTCCCAAGCATCCTTTTCCTTCAACCGCTCATCCCGCGCCATTCCCTTCATGACGAAAAAGGGGACGACGGACGCAACGCGGATGGTCACGCAATCCAGTCCGCCACCCGGGATTTCCCCTTCCAGCGACACCTCTTCCGCCATTGAAAAAGCGACGTCGCATCCCCGAACCTTGCGGACCTTGACCTCCTGCACCACTTGATGGCGGCGGCCTTTGCCGGTCACTTCGTACTCTCCCGACAGCAGATCCAACTGCACCTTGATCGTCTTCTCGCCCATCGGTACATCGCGGAAGAAGATAAAAGGCTGCCGACCCTCCTCCTGGTAATACCCGCGTGAAAGGAGGAGTTCCTCAATCCGCCTATAGCCATCCCGGATATTCACGTGATCAAGGGCCAGATCGATATCGATGCTCCCCAAATGCGGCAGGAAGGCACGAGGGAACAACAGTTCCGGCACCCAGCCCCCGATGAGAACGATATTGTCTCGGTATTCACCGAGCAGGTGGGTCAGTTCGATCAGGACCGCCTTGGCCGCTTCCACCGCTTCGGCGGCATAGTCCCGGCGCGTTACCATGATTTGCTGATCACTTCGTTCAACAGCACGTCAGCGGCTTCTTCGCCCTGGCCTTTGATATCGAGAAGGTCGAGATACGCCTGGATCGGCATTGCCACCTTAATTCCATCGACTGATCGGCGACCATACAGGACACCTGCGTCATAAGGACTGATAAGCGTGACGTTCGCTCCGCTGGCCACTTCTTTCAAGGACAGCAGGTCGGCAATCTCATCGATGCTTCCACATACGTAGGCCATGGCCCGTTGATAGCGCACGGCCGAGGCATAGCGGGCTGCTGCCGAAAACCCTGTCAGGGCATAGGGGATCTCCCGCTGCCGGCAAAGCTCGGCCAGATCGGCCTCGGTCTCCGCGACGGACTTCAAGGTGTAAAAGTTTCTCGTCGTATTCCTTCTGAAGCGGTAGTTTTCCGCCCATTCGGCTAGAAGCTGCGCCGGGCTGCCGAGCAGCAAGCCCCCTTTGGTACCGGCCAGCCATTCACGGTCTTCCAGCAACTTTTTGACGTTGGATACTTGACCGAGACTAACCTCGGCCTCCGCTGCAAGGGGCTTAACGCGCCAGTTTATTTTCCGGTCGCTCAGCAGCACGCGCAGAATACGCTCCGCCTTGGGCGAATAGAGGGTACGCAGGTCCCGTTTTTCGGCAAAGGGATTCGGCCTGCCACCCTGCTCGATATACACCTGGTCGAACGCCAACCGGCAGTTCCCGGCAAGGTCGAGATAGCCGATCTCTTCTTCCGTGCAGATCTCTGCTGATCGGGAAGTGATGTAAGGGGCGGCAAACACATAGTAAACATCGGGGGCGTATTCCCGATAGCGGAGAAGCTGGTTGACTGCCGCCCGCACAATTCTCGGCTGGCCGTTGCTTTTCACTTCGATAACAATCCGCTGCCGCTTCCGGGCAATGCTTACCATTGCCAGAAGGTCTGCCCTGATATTCCCGGCAGAGGGTTCCTGCTCCAGTGATTCAAGTTGAATAAAGGGAACCCGTTGCAGAGAGGACTTGAGAGCTTCCCCCACTTTTTCCTGAATTTCGCTTTCGGTAAATTTCATTGGATTCGAGCCTTTCAGCAATTGCTGAAATGAACTTTATGATGAAATTTAATCCCAGGTCAAGCCGAAATTTCATTAAAAATGCCTATTTCAGCGTGCAATGAAATACTTGATTCAAGTGAAAAGGAGTGGGCGGGGTCGGACCGAGCTGACCTCCGACAAGGAAGCATCAAGCCCGGCCGAAAGGATTCCGGTAGCGGGACGAGAGCGATGCTTCCAAACCAAGGGAAAACGCGCCAACATGCCCGGTCAGCCTCGCCAACCCCGGTGAAGTATCTCAAAAAACTGAACATGGCTCATTGACCCCGCTCATCCTTCAGATCAATCAAGCGCCCAGCACGTACCCGGCCTCCCCTGTCAGACCGAAAAGGCTTTACCATATAGCAAAAATCCGTGCCAATGCGACGGGCTTCTCGAACAATGGATTGAAACGACCTTGCAGGTCGTGTCAATCCTTATGGGTTAGGCCATAAGGCAGAGCCGCGGCATCAGCGCGAACACTTCCCAGCCCAGGTATTCGCGTGTGTAAGCAGCGTGGCGCTCGGGTTCCGAAGTCAGTTGAGATCGAACCTCTTCCGCTAACCCATCGTCAGGATTGGCTTCAAGCCATCGGCGCATGGTGAGCCATTTGGCCGCTTCGTACCTGTCCCAACCGTCTTGGTTAGCCAGAACCATTTCAACAACGTCGTAGCCGAGGTGGCCGAAAGAAGCGATAAGTTCTGGAATCACGAGAAAGTCGGAGATTGAGTTGGCAAGACACCCCTTGGCAATATCTTCCGTTGGCGGCAATTGCCTCCAGTAAGGTTCTCCGATGAGGATGATTCCGCCAGCGCGCAGGCTCCGAGCCAGTAGCTCAATCGTTCCGGCGAATCCTCCAGCGATCCAGGTAGCGCCGACGCAGGCGGCCACGTCGGCCTTCTCGTCAGAGATGTAACCTGCTGCATCGCCATGAATGAAATTGACTTGATGGGCGACGCCAAGTTCTTCGGCACGGATTTTCGCTTGCTCGGTGAACAACTGGCTCATATCGATGCCGGTGCCAACGATGCCGTGATCGCGCGCCCAAGTGCATAGCATCTCACCCGAACCGCTGCCAAGGTCGAGCACTCGTGCCCCCGACTCCAGACGCAACGCCGCGCCGAGAGTGGCGAACTTATCGGGCGTGAACGGGTTATGGATGCGGTGCGCACTTTCCGCGATGTTGAATATCCGTGGGATGTCCATTGCGTAAATTTCCTTACGTGCGTAAATAGATTCGAAAGGCCTAACGCATTGCTCACCGGAAATTAGGAGCGAAGCGAGTAATTTATCCGCGTGCAGCAAATTGTTAGGCTTTGTTCCCACTGTTATTTTTTAAAATTTTAATGACTTTAACAAAACCGTGGCGCGCACTAACAAAATCTCTCAGCCTCTGCTTTTCAAATTCAATATCAAAATATGCCAAGGTTTCATTTTTAATTCGGTCAATATTATAATTTTGACCCTGCAGATTATTAACTTGATTTTGAGCCATATAGTCATATGACCATCTGTGAAACGAATTATTATTTATTTCGTTTGAGTTGGCATATTTTCGATTCTCTAAAATACTCGATAACCTTTGGGTTATATGATTTAACTCACTAAAACACTTTTCAACCTTGGTTTCCAATCTATTTACGCTTTCATCATCAATGTTTCCGGATACAATACACTCCAAAACGAGCGAAACGATGTAATTTGATAGTGAATACCGCGCAACTAGATAGCTATTTGCAATATTTTGAGGATCAAAAAAACTTGAATTCACTGATTGCTCAAGGCGAGCAATAAAGGTATGAAATATTTGTTTCAGATCAATTCTACGCTGCTGAATATTGGTCAGCGTTGCAATACACAGACTATTAGATTTAGATATATGTGAAATTTCATCAGAAACATCCTTAATAAACTCAGCAATTGACTTTAATTTGCTGATCTCCGGAATGACGAATTGATCTTGGACTTGACTTAGATAGTAATTATTTTGATTTATAAGGTCGGCATATATTGAAGTGAGTCTATGGTTAAGCAACGGGATTACGCAGCTCATCAATTGCTGAGCAATGTCCATTCCATTAAGGATGTCGAAGCCTTGATGCTGTGAAAACCCTCCTTTAATAGATTTCTCCATTGATGAAAAGCTGCCATTTTTATATCTGACAATTCGCTCCAATGGCAGGCTTGTTTGGAAGAATGGCGCGTTAGAGTTAAAGTAACGGCATAAACCACCGAACAAGTCTTCTGAAACTATGCTTAATATCTCAGCGTTTCTATGACTATGGATGTCAGAAGTTGGGATAACAACTTCTGAACCTAAAATCTTTTCTAACAGAGCTTTTTTATCGTCCTTTGTTGACATTTTGATATCCATTTAATTTGATAGCCTAACGTAGAGCTAACCGGCGCTGCGCGGCTTTATCGCGCAGCGTCCAGCGACCGAAGGGAGCGAGGTTGAGCGCCGGGTTAGGCTTCATCGGCGGCCTGCCAATCTTTTTAACCATGACAGCGGCCCTTTTCTACCTTGGAAAGTTGCTTTATGTTGTTTTCCGACCGCATCCTCGACATACACGTTAATACTATGGAGTTCTTGCAGTGTTGCCCATTTAACAGGAAGACCTGCTGGGTGAATTTGACAGCTCCTGCTTTCGCCAACATCTACGCGATTCTGACCGTTAGGCGAAAAATTCAGATACAGCCCAGGATGTCCCGGTGGTCGAAGAAGAACATGGTTAATTGAAATTGCACGCTTGCCGCAATTGCTCACCGAAACATTTAGCTCAGGCACGCCATTCAAATCCATGACGGCAACCGCTCTAACTCGAACGACATGTCGATCTCGATACAAATTCAAGAAAGAAACTACAAGAGATACGATTGACGACAATAAAGCAAAGTACGCGATTTGTTCGGTAGTCATTGGAAGCCTAACACTTTGCTCACCGGAAAATTAGGAGCACAGCGAGTGATTTTTCCGCGTGCAGCAACTTGTTATAAGGTCGGCTATCAATCGCACTCAATGAATGATTCTCCTACTTGATCGGATAACGTAGCGAGCACCTTCGCTGCAACCAGGTCGTCCAAATTCGGCGACAAAAAGAGAGTTGTACATGTCAGTTGGAGTAACGATATTGCGGTTGAATGCGCTGGGTCAGTCATACCGGAGTTGCTGGGCCCCACTTGCAGAATATCTTCAGCAGTCTCGGATCGACCCAGCGAGCTTCGAATTGATTTGATGTTTGCGTGGATATTCTGACTTGCCCATTTGTAATACGGGCGCCAATGATCTAGTCCCACGTCCTCCTTAAGCGCGAAGAAGGTTGGCCTTCCCTTTGGCAAGAACTCCGCTGCCCACCCATAAGGCTTCTTAAAGTGCGCACCATGCTTGGCAAGAACGGCATCATATTGTGATTTGAACTCACTCATCTCTTTGTCATTAAAACCAAACGCATTGATACGAGATTCGTAGTGATTGAGTTGCCCAGCGCCTTTATATGCCTCGACAAATTCAAAGTCAGAGTAGCAAAGCGCCGCCGCTGTACCGTGTTTGGCTAGAAACATCGCGGTAACAGATATCTCATGAAGGGCACGCCATCTCGCATGCGCTCCATCCGCAAAACCGTTCTTAAGCAGAGCAAGAATCTCTTTGCCTATCAGGCACCCCTTTGCGTGGAGTCTGACAACAAGATCGAACAAGATGTCGCCTCGCTCTGCCGCGTCAGGCCGAAGCCTTTCGTTGAACGACCCTCCGGCTTCAACTGCAAGTTCAATTAACAGTTCCAGCTGATCGAACCCCTTTTGCCATCGAGAAAAATTACGACTGACAAACGCAGCATGAGTAGACCTCCGCTCTTCCAGGCCGTCGCGGGCCATCTCCTGAATCTCGGAAAGAATCTGTTCAGGCAAATGTCCAAGTAAATCTTGAAGTTGATCAGGAATAGCATCGGCGAGTGCGTCGAGCTCCTTCTCCGATGTAGCGAATCGGCCAAGCTCTTGCACCGCGTCATCAAATGCCTTCTGCAGGATATCCATGCTTCAATCCATATAACGTCGAGCTTTGCGGCAATTTGGAGCAAAGCGGAAAATTTGTCCGACAACAGCTCATTGTTAGAAATAGTGCTGCGGCGCCTACTCTGCACTAGGATAGCCAATAGTCTTCCCCTCCGGCAGGGCATACTTGATCGTATCGCCACTCTCCGGCCGTAGCTCAATTTGATTTGCAGGAACATGCCATTCTTTAGACAGGGTCTTTTTGAGAGTTTTCAATGAAAACTCTCTGAAGGATAGTTTCCACATATTGCTGAATGAGTCCTCATCCTCTTCAGCATCAATTAAGAGATTCTGGCCTTTAACCAAAATCGATTCAATAGTCGGAGGATCCTTCTTCTGAAGGCTGAGCTCGACTACCAGAATTTCTGGAGTTGAGTTCGGAATAACAGGAAGCTGATCTTTGTAGGGCTGAAGAACGCGCTTTATGAATTTTATTGAGTCTGAGTATTTTTCAACAGATTGAATTGCAAGCAGTTCATCTAAGCACCTACTTTTCAGGCTACGACCTCGAAATTCTCCCTTCGAGTCAAAATACACCTCATAGAACATCCCATTTATTAAATGCTCAGCAGCTATCTGCGGAATTGCTGCCATTTCCCTCCGCAGATTATCCAATATTTCATTCGCTCTATTCTCTCCGCCACATGCTGTTTGGTATATATTTCTACCAAGCACGAACAGCACATCGTCGTTCAAGGCGCTAAAATCAAGCTCGAATATCTTGTTGATCGCAGGGTTCTGGGTATACCAGTTGCTGGACTTCAGATCTATTTATGATTGGAGATACAGCAGGGTGTTCTGCAAGAGGAAAATCAATGTCGGCTTTTGCTGAATTTGAGTAACTGAACTTTTCCTCTACTTTTAAAGTAACCCCGCTATCCTTCAGCTTCTCAATTATTTTGTCACCAAATTGCTCTGGCGAAATGCTTCGCAAACTAATATAGTCTGCCCTGAAAATAGATCAACTATTTAAAATTGTTTGACATTTTTTCTATTTCGTAGTACATTTTCAACCAGTTACTGCAGTATTTCTGTAATAAGCCGGTCGAAAAATCACTGATTTTGGAGTGACTATGAAGGCGAAAAAGAAAAATTGTAATCAAGGCAACTTCCTCTATCCGGATTTGTTGAAACAACTCAATCCCCATCATTCTCTGCTTCAACTGGCTAAACAGATCCCTTGGCAGCACTTCGATGATGAGTTTACGGTTTACTACAGCGAGAAAGGGCGCCCAGCAAAACCAATCCGGCTCATGGTCGGGTTGATGATCCTCAAGCAATT
>NZ_FMXO01000024.1 GCF_900104215.1 Desulfonatronum thiosulfatophilum
TAGGCGACACCAAAATCCTGCGGCCAGGGCGTCCGAAGAAAAGCGATAGCCCCTATCAACGGCGGATCGCCCGTGAGCGTTTTCGCCGTAGAGCAGGAATAGAGCCGATAATTGGTCACCTGAAACAGGATCATCGCTTGTCCCGAAACTACCTGAAAGGGGTTCTCGGCGACGCGATCAACCTGTTCATGGCTGCCGCGGCATTCAATTTCAGGAAGTGGATTCGGAAGTTCGAACACTTTTTTGCCCTTTTTACGCTTTGGCTGTTTTTCGGCACCACAACCCGTCAGCCTTCTATGATGATCCTGTAACGAAAATATCGGATTTTTCAGGCTCGACTAATTATTCATACGTGAGGGTTTGAACTTTTTGCGGCAACGCGGCCAGCGGGGATTTTTCAACAACCTGCCGGCACTTGCCATGCCGCCGAGGGATGAGTATTTGCCCTCAACATTATGAACAAACATCTTATCATCGTTGAATCACCGGCCAAGGTGAAGACCATCAAGAAATTCCTTGGACCGGGCTATGAGGTCGGCTCCTCTGTCGGACACGTTCGCGATCTGCCGAAAAAGGTTTTGGGCGTGGACGAGGAAGCGGATTTCGCCCCGGACTACGAGATCATTCCCGGCAAACAGAAGGTCGTCTCCCAGCTCAAGAAGCTGGCCGCTCAGGCGGACCAGATCTACCTCGCCCCGGACCCTGACCGGGAGGGCGAGGCCATAGCCTGGCATGTGGCCGAATTGATCAAGGACGCCAATCCGCGCATCAAGCGCATCCAGTTCAACGAGATCACGCCCCGGGCAGTGCGCGAGGCCCTGGAACACCCCCGGACCCTGAACCTGGACCTGTTCAACGCCCAGCAGGCCCGCCGGGTCCTGGACCGACTGGTGGGGTACAAGCTCTCCCCGCTGCTCTGGCAGAAGGTCAAACGCGGCATCTCGGCCGGCCGGGTCCAGTCCGTGGCCCTGCGCCTGATCGTGGATCGGGAGCGGGAGCGCCAGGTCTTCGAACCCAAGGAATACTGGGTCTTCAAGGTAAAACTGGAAGCCGGAGCCGGGGCTGTAATCGAGGCCGACCTGTGGAAGGTCTCCGGAAAGAAGCCGGACATCGGCTCCGCGGACCAAGCCCGGGAGCTGGAAGCGGCGGTGACCAACGCATCCTTCATTATTGAATCCGTGGATGAAAAAGAGCGCCAACGCCAGTCCGGTCCGCCCTTCATCACCTCCACTTTGCAGCAGGAAGCCAGCCGGCGCTTTTCCTATCCGGCCAAACGGACCATGTCCCTGGCCCAGCGCCTCTACGAAGGCGTGGAGCTCGGCGACCGAGGCATCCAGGCCCTGATCACCTACATGCGAACCGACTCGGTGCGCATATCTCCGGACGCCATCAAGGAAGTTCGTGAGTTGATCCAGAGCAAATACGGCCAGGACTACTGCCCGGAGACGGAGCGGTATTTCAAGTCCCGCAAGTCGGCCCAGGAAGCCCACGAAGCCATCCGGCCCGTGGACGTGACCATCACCCCGGAGATGGTTCAATCCTACCTTCCCAGGGACATGTATCAGCTCTACAAGCTGATCTGGTCGCGCTTCGTGGCCTCGCAGATGACGCCGGCCAGGTTCTGGGACACTACCGTTACCGTGGCCGCGGACAAGACGCAGTGGCGGGTCAAGGGCGAACGTCTGATCTTTCCCGGCTACCTGGCGGTCTACGGCGGAGCCGAAGCTGAAAAAAGTCAGGAACTGCCGCCGCTGACTCCGGAACAGCGTCTCGCTCTGCAGGAGGTGCTCAAGGAGCAGAAATTCACCCAGCCGCCGCCGCGCTACAGCGAAGCCTCGCTGATCCGCGAGCTTGAAGAAAAGGGCATCGGCCGCCCCTCCACCTACGCCCAGATCATCTCGACACTGCTGGACCGCGAATACGTCACCCAGGTGGAGCGCCAATTCATACCCATGGAACTGGGCTACGTGGTCACCGACCAGCTGGCCGAACACTTCGTCCGGCTGATGGATGTGGATTTCACGGCCCAGATGGAGGAATCCCTGGACCAGGTGGCCGAAGGGCGGCAGGACTGGGTGCAGTTGATGCGCAACTTCACCGGGGATTTTTATCCCGTGCTGGACAAGGCCAAGAAGGACATGGCCGCGGTCAAGGGCGGAATCGACGCCGGGATGCCCTGCCCGGAGTGCACCAAGCCCCTGATGGTCAAGTTCGGCAAGGCCGGCGCCTTCCTGGCCTGTTCCGGCTACCCCGACTGCTCGTTCACCGGCAACTTCACCCGGGACGACAGCGGCAAGATCAAGACCATCGAGAAGCTGCCCAAGGAAGAACTGGTCAAGGTGGGTACATGTCCGGACTGCGGCGGCGACGTGGTGCTCAAGAAGGCCCGCACCGGCAGCCGATTCTATGCTTGCGCGTCCTATCCCAAGTGCAAGTACACCAAGTCCTATTCCACCGGCGTGGCCTGCCCCGCGCAAGGCTGCTCCGGCGACCTGGTGGAACGCAGTTCCCGGTTCGGCAAGATGTTCTTTTCCTGCAGCCTTTATCCGGAATGCACCACGGCCATGCCCGCCCCGCCCGTGCCCCAGCCCTGCCCCAAGTGCGACTTCCCGATCATGCTGCGCCGGTACACGGAGAAACGCGGCAACTACCTCTCCTGCCCGGTCAAGGAATGCCGCCACTTCATCCCCGTGGCCGAAGCGCCTGAAGAGACGGAAGGACCGCTCCCGGATTTCTCCGAACCCACGCCGGCGAAGGAAAAACCCGCCAAAAAGACATCCGCGGCCAAAACAAAAGCAGCCGCCAAGTCCACAACGACCAAGACGGCAAAAACGACAAAAGCCAAGCCGAAAACCGCGACCAAGCCCAAAACGACCAGAAAGAGCAAGACAGCCGCGGAACAGGAGAAGTCAGAGTAGTTTTCTCGTTCGATTCAAAACGGGCGCGCCTTACCCCCCGGTTTCCTCCAAGGCCCGCTCCAGGGCCTTGGGCAGGAAGGGCAGCAGATCGGCGATTCCATGGGCTGGAGACGGGTGGGAGAACAGGCCGAGATAGCGGTTGGCCAGAGCTGCCGTTCGGCAGGCCTTGGCCATCTCCATGCCGGAGGCCAGCAGGGCCGTGACCAGGCCGGTGAGGCTGTCGCCCGTGCCGCCGATGGGCTCCATGGCCGGAACGTCCGGCGCCTCGACTTCGGCGATGATCTTCCCTCCAGCGACAATGTAGTCCCGCTTTCCCTTGACCAGCAGATATCTGGCCGCGTTTTCCCCGGCATAGGCCAGCCGGATCAGTTCCGGCACCCGGTCCTCCTCCTGGAGCAGAAAGCCTCGGGTGTAGAACGGATGCGGCGCCGTCTCGTCCGCCAGGAAGGCCATCTCCCCCGCATCCGGGGTGAACAGGTCGTAGTGTCCGGCGAATCCGCTCATCTTGGCTGCGTACATGTACCCGGCATCCGCGACCAGGAGAGGCGTGGTTGACAACCCTTCCAGCCCCCACAGGACCTGATTGTGCCAGTAGATGTCCGGGAGCAGATAGTGGAACGTGACTCCATTTCCCGCGGCACGCTCCACGTTCTCCGCCAGGTGCTTGTACAATGCACGGCTGCCGTCTCCCGTGCCCACATCGCCGGCCAGCAACGCTTCCGGCGCCTCCATGCCCAACACTTCCGCGCAGACCGCGGCAACCGCCATCAACGCCGGCGTGCCCCGGGCCACGTTCACGCCCATCCCGTCGATGTCGAGCACGTTGTCACGCAACCGATACTTCCCCCACGTCAGAGGGAAGTCGGCCTTGGGCACGCTGCCCGCGATCAACCAGGACATTGGCGGCGCATCTCCTCGAACGCCAATTGCAACGAATACCCGCACAACGTCCGGCCCAGGGAGCGCGGCTCAGGCGCATCGTCCAGGGTTTTGCCCACGAGCATTTCCGCGAGATAAGGCACATCCGGACATCCGCCGCCGGAGATGTTCACGATCCGACGGTCCGACTTGTCCAGGGTGATCTTCATGTTCGCAGCCCGAACCATCAGGTAATCCCCAAAATCCTTGACATGATACAGGGACACCGGCTCCAGCAGATGGTCCTGGGCCGCGGCCACGCGCAACGGGGCAATGCCCGCCTCCTCCAGAAGATTACGGATGCGCATCTCCTGCAGCAGCGGAAACTCGATCACCATGTCGCACCCCTGGCGCAAGTCCGGCGGCGGCCCTTTCACCGCCACCTCGAATCCAGCCTCCTTGAGCAGGGTCTCGGCGCGGATCACATCGCCGGTGCTGTGGTACAGCAACAGCCCCTTCTCGGAAACGCCGCGCTCCTTCTTTCCGGTCCCGCGGAACAGGCCGCGCAGATACTGGATCATTTTTGGAGCACCAGGCGGAAATTTCCGTCCGGCTCATCACTCGCCGCGACAGTCCAACCTTTGCGTCGGGCGGCCCGGTCGACATTTTCCCGGCTGGCTTCGTTGTCCACTAGCACTTCCAGTTCGCCATTCCCGGTCTTGTCCATGGCGTTGACGGCCAGCAGCACAGGCTGGGGACAGGAAAAACCTCGTGCGTCAATTACTTGCGTCATGATTCGGCATCCTCCTTCAGGATCGCTTGCAGTTGGTTACACCGATGAACAGCAGGATTGCAAACCCGACAATCACCGCGGCCATGCCGTTGGGACCGATGCCCGCCGGAGAACTGGCCAGACCGAAATTGTGGGCCACCGCCGCGCCCACGATGAGCCCCAGGGCGAAAACCCCGGCATCGCTGTTGCCTTCGCCGGACATGAACAACTGGCGTCCTGGACACCCGCCAGCCAGGGCAAAGGCCAATCCGGCCACGGCCATGCCTGCGAAATTCCAGTACCATTGGGTGTGGGCCACGGGTTGCCCCTCGAAGCCCGGATTGAACTGCCCCAGGAACAGATTGGCCGCCCACGCCGCCACAAGCAGGGCAATCAGACCGAACATCAGGTACCACTGCCGGAACAGCAGCACGTCACGGATGGCGCCCATGGTGCAAAACCGGCTGCGCTGGGCCAGGAAACCGATTCCCAGTCCCGCGGCCATGGCGACCGCAAAAGGAGCATACGCCGCTCCGGGGCCGCTGAGCGAATACCAGAGTACGCCGCTTTGCGCTTCGCCTGCGATGGGCGGATAGATCAGACGCAACGCCAGCAATCCGACCATGATCAGAGGCAGCATCAAACCGGCGCTCCAGCTCTGAACCTGGCTACGGCCCAAATTGAAGCCCCGCTTGAAGAACAGCGTCCCGATCCAGACCCCGGCCGCCAGCCCGGCCAAACCGAACAGGGCGTTGCCGTCGCCGCCGGCCAGACGCAGGATGGCCCGCCAGGGGCAACCCAGAAAGACCAGGGCTCCGATCATGGCGATCATGCCCAGCACGAACCGGGTCAACGGCGCCGACCCTCCGGTGGGCTTGAATTCCTTGAACATCAGCGCCGCTCCGAAGGATCCCAGAACGAAACCCAGGATTTCGGGCCGCAGGTACTGCACCACCCCGGCCCGGTGCATGCCGACGGAACCGGCGATATCGCGCCCGAAACAGGCCACGCAGATTCCCATGTTCGTCGGATTGCCGGCATTTTGCAGAAAGGAGGCCAGCACCCCGATAACCGATCCCACGGCAATGATGCCGATGGTCGTGGCAAAAATGTTCTTAACAGCCCCTGGCATTCTCTTTCTCCTTGTAACTTGGGTTGACGTTTGGACCGACGAAATCACCTTGACGTCGAACATGCTGTCCGACATTCCGTCCATGCGAGCATGTTTGCCGTCATGTTTTGCTCGCGGGTGGAACAGTGAGCGGGCAAGCAAGTTCATGCGCCTTGTAGAGATGCTCGGTTCCACAGCATGGACAGCTTACATGTACCATACCGTCAAGCCGCCTATGCCCCTCCCGTGACGTCTCTACGCGCAGATTCGGGTCAACGGACCACTGATTCGACCAGTATCCTTTTTGTGTTTGCGGGCAGATGAAGTAGAGGTTCACCATTTTTCCCTTGAGCCCTGAACAGCACGTACATGAACGATGGTGCATCATTCATGGAATCATATGGATTAACTCCGTGCTCCTATACGAAAGAGAACGATATCGTCCAATTGCTTTATCTGATGAAGATTCACCTCATCCATCGGTTTTCTCTATGCACCCTGCATTCGGTCGGATTATTAAAAGACAACAACAGATCACCTGCTGTCCGGACGTTCAGGGGCAATACGTGCCGCACTGGGGTGCGGCGATCCCAGGGGAAGCGGCGCCGCAGGTGCGCGCTTCGCAAGTCGAGTTTGAAGTCAGCTTTTTTTTTGAAACTGAGACGCAAAAAGGCCGGAACGCAGCAGCGTTCCGGCCTTTGTCATCTCAGTTGGTCAATGGCTTCAGAAGAGATCTTCCGGCGGTACATCCCTTAAGCGAGGCGCGGTTGAATCCTTTGTTGAGAGGCTTGGTGTTGCGATGGGCCAGTTGATACCGATGTCCGGGTCGTTCCAGATGATGGTCCGTTCGGTCTCCGGAGCATAATATTCGGTGCACTTGTAGTGAAAATCCGCCGTTTCCGAGAGCACGCAGAAACCATGGGCAAAGCCCGGCGGTACGAACAGCTGCATATGGTTGGCGTCGCTGAGTTCAACGCCGTGCCATCGACCAAACGTCTGGGAGTCCTTGCGGATGTCCACGGCAACGTCAAAGACCGCGCCGCGCGTCACCATGACAAGTTTACCTTGGGGCTTGGCGACCTGGTAATGCAGCCCCCGCAGCACTCCGCGGCTGGACCTGGAATGGTTGTCCTGGACAAAGGCGACCTCAATGCCGGCCTCGGCATAGCGCTCGGCCTGATACGTCTCCAAAAAAAAACCCCGGGCATCGCCGAAGGCGCGAGGTGTGATCAGTAAAAGCCCTTTCAAAGGCGTTTCAATGACATTCACAGGTTGATTCCTTTATCCAGAGTGAACGGATCCCGTCGCACAAGCGACTCCAGATAGCTCCCATAGCCGCTCTTGCGCAGAGGTCTGGCAAGATTCAAGACATCCTCCGCGCTGATCCAGCCACTGGCATAGGCGATCTCCTCGGGACAAGCGATTTTCAAGCCTTGGCGTTCCTCCATGGTCTGCACGAAATTGCCCGCCTGGAGCAGAGAAGCGTGGGTTCCCGTATCCAGCCAGGCATGCCCCCTGCCGAGACACTCCACATGGAGTTCACCCTGCTGCAGGTAGGCCATGTTCACGTCCGTGATCTCCAGTTCTCCGCGCGACGACGGCTTCAGACTGGTGGCGATCTCAACGACTTGCCGGTCGTAGAAATACAACCCCGTGACCGCCCAGTTGGATTTAGGGTCGGTCGGCTTTTCTTCTATGCTGACGGCCCGCCCGCGATCATCGAAGTCCACCACGCCATAGCGCTCGGGATCGCTGACCCAGTACCCGAAAACCGTGGCGCCCTTTTCCGTTGCCATGGCCCGGCGCAGCTTCTCGGTCAGCCCGTGGCCGTAGAAAATATTGTCTCCAAGGATCAAGGCGCAGGCTTCTCCGGCCAAAAAGTCGCGTCCGATCAGAAATGCCTGGGCAATGCCTCCGGGATCGGCCTGGGTCGCATACTGCAGTTGCAGCCCCCACTGCGAGCCGTCGCCCATCAGATTTGCAAACGCAGGTCCGTCTTCGGGCGTGGAAATCACGAGTATTTCCCGAATGCCGGCCAGCATCATCACGCTCAACGGATAATAGATCATCGGCTTGTCGTACACGGCCATCAGCTGCTTGCTCACCGCTCTGGTCAGCGGATACAGCCGCGTTCCCGAGCCGCCGGCAAGAATGATGCCCTTGCGTTTGTTCTCAGCAGACGTCACGACTCCTCCTGTACAAGATGTCTTCGGTTGATGTTATGCTTGCCAATACCGCCCCAGCTCCTTGAACAAGGCACGCACTTCAGGACCGCAGCTGTCACAGGTGTTCCCGCAGAACCGGCGCAATTGGGCTTCCACCTTCGTCAGTTGAGGATACTCCGGCAAATTGGGAAGATCTAGTGAAGCAAAATCAATACATGAAAACAACATCCCCCTGTCCCGCCCCATGTCGCAAGGAGCTCCTGCTGCCTTTTCCATGGCGCAGGTCTGCCTGTCCAGCCCCTTGACGAAATGCAACACTTCATTGGGAGACTGTTCCGTATTCAGCTTGTTGATGTTCCTGTTCAATTCATCCGCCCATTCCACCAGCTTCTTGTATCCGGTCACGGCGATCTTTCTTTTGGGATGCTCGGGGTCATTCCGGTAACTCCCGTACAGGTATTCGTCCACGACAGACTGGGTCTGCGCATAGACGGTCAGAAGCAGCTTGGTGAATCGTCCGCGCAATGTCCAAGCTCTTTGCCTGAACACGTGTCGGGCAACCAGCTCCGCGGGGAGGCTCTCCACGCTTTCAGGTTCAGTAATATCCAGCGTCCTGTAGAAATCCCGCGTAACCGTCTCGTTCAACAGGATTCCATGCAGCACGCCTTGCATCTGCCGCGCCCGTTTTCCCACCCCTTCAAGCTGCTGAACCCTTGAGTTGAAGAGCACGAGATGCTCTTCAAGAGATTTGCGTTGACCGAAAAACGTATCTGCCGCTTCGGAAAGTATTTCCGTTGCCATCTCATCAGCGAGATTCGATATGTTGTTCACTTCATCACTCCGGATCTTGGATGCTTCAGGAAATGCCCAACCATAAGACATCAAAAATTAAAGAAAAACATTCTTTGACATGAAAGTCAAAAAAGACCACACCGCACACCTTCAATAACTACCTGTTTGAATTGATAATCGCATGAACGGCTTGATAATCGCGGAGCTGAACATTCCTGGCTCGCGGTGCAGTTCACCAATTTCTTCAAGCATGGCGTTTTCAGCGCTTTATCCAGATTCAACGCTTATTGACCGATATGTAAAAAGAAAAGCGGTCAGAATCTATTTTCCAACGCAAGATCAGGGGACATTTTCCCAGGCCGGACTTGCCATTTTGCTGTCGAATGAACACAATAACTTTTGCGGGCGCGTAGCAAAATCAAAGAGAAAACTCTCAGCCCACCAACTCGTGTTTTGCGGAATGCATTCTTTGCCGGCAGTAATGGTCGGCTCATTTACAACTTTCCATGGGCGCATGAATATCATGAGTACAATGAACTACGTCAAATGTTTTTTGCGCGACAGGAATGTCGCTTCCATCACGCCGACATCCCCCTTCGGCGTGAAGCGGGTTTGCAAAAAAATCGATTTTTCCACGGCCAACGTCATTGTTGAGTATGGTCCCGGCGCCGGAGTTTTCACGGAGTACCTCCTGAAAAAAATGCGGCCCACTGCCCACTTGGTCCTTATCGAACGTAACCCGGATATGTTCAAATGCCTCCAGGAATCGTTCCGGGATCAGCGGGTTCACCTGTTCAACGACAGTGCCGAGAATGTCGGCAACCTCGTCAACGGGCAGTTGCCCCACAAGCCGGACTACGTCATCTCCGGGATCCCCTTTTCGTACATCGACCAGCAGGCCCGGCAGGATATTATCCAGCAGACCCATGAAGTTCTCGCGGACAAGGGCAAGTTTTTAGCCTACCAGACATTCTACCAGAAGGACGACCACCTCTTTGTGCACCTGGAGCATTACTTCAAACAGGTGAAGTCCGAATTCGAACTGTTGAACATACCCCCGATGCGGATTTATGAAGCCATGAAGTGAGCATCCGCGTGCAGGAGAGGCCACATGCGCAAAGCCCTGCTGGTAGTGATTGGAGGCATTCTCATCCTGGTCGCCGGGATGGTCATTCTGTGGGAACCGGCGGACCAGCCGCCGCCGGAAATCGTTCAGCCCCCCTCCGCCCCGCCCGAACCGGACTTGGCGCCACCTTTCCAGCTCCAGCCCCCCCCGCCTTTTCCGGTCGAACCTGAGCCGGAGGAAAGCGAACCGACGGATATCCTTCCGGAGGATATGGAGGGCGTTCCTGACGAAACGGAACCCGAGCCGATCGGCTTCACGAATATCACCATGGGGTTCTTCGACGACCTGGCCGAGCAGATCGTCACGGGCTATCTTCCTCCCGGTTCGGAATTGAATCCCGACTCCACCGGCCGTCTGCGGATCCATTTTTCCGCCCTGAACCGGCGCTACGGTATGGCCCTTGTGGGCTTGGAACACCAAAGCCCATCACTTCTGGAGGGCCGGGAGGAGATTTTCAGCAATCTGCTCCAGCCGGAAGCCATTGAAAACCTCTGGATGATTTTTCATCCTTTCTTCGAACAAGCCCTGGATGAGGCCCTTCGATCCGCCACCTGGGCATTCCCGGCCCCCAACGACGCGTTCGAGCAACGCGAACTGACGGCTTCGGAACAGCAGGATTTCTACCGCCTCGCATCCGCTGCCGTCTCGGCTCTGGCTCATGCCGTGCAGTTGTACTCCCTGCATGACGAGTCCATTCCCCTGACGGAACAATGGCTGCTGGGACAGACTTCGGCCTTCGCAGCTCACTCCCGCTACCAGCAGGCCGAAGCCGAGTTGGAACGCGCCCAGCAGGAAGCTCCCGAAGACCAGGTTCGGATTCTGGATGAACGCCTGGAACGCGATGCCGCGGCTCAGGGCATCATGCGGGCCATTGCCGTGAGGGAGAACGCCAGACAGGAACTCCTGGCCGTTTTTCTTTCCGCCACACCCCGCCCTGATCTGACCGAGGGCGAGCTGCTTTACCTCAGCGAATGGCTTTGGCGGCGCCTCCACAACCATCCGCCGCGCGTGGAAGTCTTCATGCTTCTCGCCGACAAGTTGCACGAGATGGCTTTGCGGCTGCAGCCGGATAATTGATTCGCTTCCCGGCGCGGTATTGTGACGGCATGCGCCCCTGTTCAGCCGACATATCACCGACGACTCACGCCGTTGCTCACTTTTCCCGCACGCCCCGCACTTCGATTGGCAGTTCTGGGAAACAAAGCTTTCCCGAATGCAACATGACATAGCTATCAGGAAGGAGGTCGCACCATGACGGTTAAAGAAGCCATTCAAGCGAGACGCAGCATCCGCAAGTTTACGGACCAGCCAGTAATCGAGGAACAGATGGCGATCCTTCTGGAAGCGGTCAGACTGGCCCCATCCAGCATCAACTGCCAGCCCTGGCGGATTAAGGTACTTACGCAGCGCGAAGACATCCAGTGGCTCTCCGGCGCTCCAACCAAGGGGCAACGATGGATTGCCGGCGCCGGGGCCGTTATGATCTGCTGCGCCGACGTACAACGCTTTGTCGAGGACTCCGCGACCAATGTCCGCTTCCTGCGAGACAGCGGCATGCTCCCTCCGGAAATGCTCGCGGGGCTGGAAGAGTACCTGAGCAAGGCCGCGGACGCCCAGCCCGAAGTACTGCGTTGGGCCGCCGCGGCCAATTGCGCCATTGCCCTGTCCCAGGTCATGCTTCAGGCCGTTGAACTGGGACTGGGGACCTGCTGGGTCGGCATGTACGACGAGGCCGCGGTCAAGGAACGTTTCCAGATTCCCGAAGCGTTCCCTGTTGTGGCGATGCTGGCCATAGGCCACCCCGCCGAGTCCCAGGGACAGCGGCCCAGGAAAGACCTCCGGGATATTCTCCTGTAACTTGGGCCCCAAACAGTACCGCCCGCGATTATTTCAATGACTGCAAGATAATCAAACCTTAATCGCTTACAACAATCTTTTGAGGCGATTATCTCAAGAACACGAGGCCTCCGGCGCACACCAACGCCGGGGGCTTTTTTTTTGTTGCTCCCCGGATATTTTCGTCACTCCCCACTGATAGCTTCCGCACTGCCAGTCCTCCCGTATTGCAATACAGGAAGGGATTTTTCGAGACGCCGATCAGATTCCGTTCTGCATCATCATCGTGGCATTGATTAGACATTGAACACCAGGCTGATCTGGTGCTTGAAGCCACAACATCGCTGACCGAATCTAGCTAAACGTATCTCTATAACACTATCTTTTTTCAATTTGATGGTTCATTGTGCTGCCCAGCCAACTCTATGTCATTCCGGCTGAACTCCTCGAATGGGCAAGAAATCAATCCATGTTCGAAGGCCCCGGCATGATATCAAACGCAACGTATTCCAACGCTCTCCACTCAACCGCAACAGAGGCGACCATGAACCGCGCGCAACGCATCTATGCTCTTGATCGGTTGTTCCGAACGCACAATCGATGCATCTCCCGAAATCGCATCCAGGAAGAGCTGGAATGTTCCCCGGCTACGGCCAATTCAGTACCTTGCTTGCCACTGGATCAGAGTGCCACACGATGATGAATGGCCTGACGGGAGGCAGAGGTGGAAGTGGACACTGAAAACAGGAGAAACCCAATGAACTACTACGCCCACTCGACTCCGAATCCTGACAAGTCGGATTGGCAGCTTCTTGATGACCATTTGGAGAATGTGGCCCGACTTGCAGCGGAATTCGCCGCGGCTTTCAGCGCTTCCGACTGGGGGCGGACCGCCGGTTTATTACACGACTCGGGCAAAGCGACAGCGGAGTTCATTGCACGACTGGAGGGGCGACCTCTCCGGGTCAACCATTCCATTTTCGGAGCACGCCTGAGCGCGGAGCAATGCGGGCGGCTCGGGCTTTTGCTGTCCTACATCGTAGCCGGTCACCACGGCGGCTTGCCGGATGGGGGAATGCAGGAAGGCCAGCTCCATTTTCGCCTGAAGCAGGAACGCCTTCCGGATTACGTCGAAGTCTTGCCCGTTGTCGCCTGTCCAGCCGACCTGAAGCCGCCGTTCACTTTATCCCGCGACCAGGTCGGTTTCACCTTGTCCTTCTTCACCCGCATGCTCTTTTCCTGCCTCACGGACGCGGATTTCCTGGACACGGAAGCCTTTTGCTCGCCGGAAAAGGCTGGGTTGCGCAATGTAATGGTGCACTCGAAGATTCAGGCTCAAGCCGCCCAGCTTCCGGCCTTGCAAACCGACCTGAACAAGCATCTGGATCACCTGCTGCGCAAGGCCGATTCCACTCCAGTGAACATCCTGCGTCGCGGCATCTTGGAGGATTGCCGTAGCGTGGCTGCGTCCCAACCGGGCTTTTTCTCCCTGACCGTGCCAACGGGTGGCGGGAAGACCTTGTCCTCTTTGGCCTTTGCCCTGGACCACGCAGTGCCCCATGGACTGCGCCGGATTATCTACGCCATCCCCTTCACGTCCATCATTGAGCAGAACGCCAAGGTGTTCAGCGACATTCTTGGACGGGCCAACGTGCTGGAGCATCATTGCAACTACCGGGACAAGGATGCCCCGGAAGACCGGGAATACGACATCCGGCGCGGCCTGGTCGCCGAGAATTGGGATGCTCCGGTGGTGGTCACCACCAACGTCCAGTTCTTCGAGTCCTTATTCAGCAACAAGCCTTCGCGCTGCCGCAAGCTGCACAACATCGCCCGGAGCGTGATCATCCTTGACGAGGCCCAAGCCATTCCCACCGAATACCTGGAACCCTGCCTGGCGGCGCTACGCGAACTGGTGGACCGTTACGATTGCACTGTGGTGCTGTGCACGGCCACCCAGCCAGCCTTGGACGATCCCAAACTGCGCACTGCCTTGCGCGACGTGCGGGAAATCATTGTCCAACCGGACCAACTCTATGAACAACTCAAGCGCACCCATGTCCGGTTCGTCGGCAAGCTGTCCAACGCGGAACTGGCCACGCGATTGGACGAACATGAGCAGGTGCTGTGCATCGCGAGCACCAAGCCCCAGGCCAAGACGGTCTTTGAACAACTGGCCAACAGGGATGGCGCGTTTCACCTCTCCACCAACATGACCCCGATCCACCGTCGGCATGTGCTGGCCGTGATCCGTGGGCGTCTTCAGGACAGTTTGCCTTGCAGGGTGATTTCCACGTCATTGATCGAGGCTGGCGTGGATGTCGATTTTCCCGTGGTCTACCGGGCCATGGCAGGGATGGACTCCATTGCCCAGGCCGCCGGAAGGTGCAACCGGGAAGGCAGGCTGATCGAAGGCGGTAAGGTCGTTGTTTTTGAACCTGAACAGCCACCTAAAATGCCGTGGCTGCAACGTTGCGCCTCCCGGGCCGCCGAGACCTTGCGCACCATGCCGGATGCCGATCCGCTTGGCCTGGAAGTCATGCGCAGGTACTTCGAGTTGCTCTACGATGTTCAGGATTTGGACGGCAAACAGATTCTAAAACGCCTGAACGCTCCCATCGACAAAGAGCTGATCCTCCCATTCAAGAAGGTGGCCCGGGATTTCCGTTTTATTGATGACGAAGGCACGGCACTGATCATTCCTTTGCGGCCCGCAGCAAACAATCTCGGTCTTAAAGAATCCGAGGATGCTCAACTGTTGATCCGGGAGTTGCGGCACACCGAGTTTCCTCGCTCCACTTTGCGCAAACTGCAACAGTATTCTGTGACCGTCCGTTCTAAAGATCTGACTCGGCTACACACGGCAGGTGCCGTAGATATGATCCATGACCAGTACCCTGTTCTGCGCAACTTGGCTGCCTACGATAGGAGCGTCGGTTTGCGTGTGGATGGGGGAGATGTTTGGGAGCCGTCGTCTCTGATCCTTTAACATTTAATTTCAAGAAAAATTTTTCTTGCCAAGAAAATCATTCTTGAGATAAGGAGTTGCAAAAAAATGCAAGGAGGTGAACCAGCGTCGACCATCAATGGTTCGTGGATTGAAACTTGAAGTTAAACGTTCGTATCATTAGTTTTCCGGCCGCGAGGCGTAAACCTCGCGGCCAACGTTCAGGAGGACACCATGGCATTCGGCATCAAGCTGCGGGTTTGGGGAGACTATGCTTGCTGGACCAGACCCGAAATCAAAGTCGAAAGAGTTTCTTACGACGTGATGACCCCATCCGCGGCCCGGGGCATCCTGGAGGCCATCCACTGGAAACCGGCCATCCGCTGGGTGGTGGACAAAATTCATGTGCTCAAACCCATCGTTTTCGACAACGTTCGCCGCAACGAGGTCAGTTCCAAGATTCCCAAACCCAATCCGGTCACGGCCATGCGAGACAAGAAACCGCTGTATTTCCTGGTGGACGACGGCAACAACCGCCAGCAACGCGCCGCAACGCTCTTGCGTCATGTGGACTACGTTATCGAAGCCCATTTCGTGCTCACGGACCAGGCCGGACCAGAAGACAACGAAGGCAAGCACCTGGATATTTTCAACCGTCGGGCCAGAACCGGACAGTCCTTCCACCAACCATGCCTGGGCTGCCGTGAGTTCCCAGCCTCTTTTGAGCTGGTCGAAGGCAAGGTGCCGGCGTCTTTCTATGTCGGTCAGACCAGGGAACTGGGCTACATGCTCCTGGACATCGACTTTTCAAAGGGCATGACGCCGCTGTTTTTCAAGGCCGAAATGAAGGACGGTATCATCGAGCCGCCTCCGCCCTGGTCAGCGGAGGTGCGGGCATGATTCTGCAAGCATTGCATAGCTACTACGAAAGGATGATCACCGATCCCGACTCGGGCATGCCGCCCTACGGCACAAGCATCGAAAACATTTCCTTTGCCCTGGTCCTGGACAAGGAAGGTAAGCTCCGTGGCGTGGAGGATCTGCGAGAAACGGACGACAAAAAGCGCTTTCCCCGCAAAATGGCTGTTCCGGCAGCAGTGACCAGGACTTCGGGGGTTAAGGCGAACTTTCTCTGGGATAAGGCCGCTTATGTGTTGGGCGCGGACAAAAATGAAATTAAAACCAATGCCCCCCGGTTTGCCGCCTTCAAGGAACTGCTTCACGAGATTGGCGCTGACGTCGCCGATCCTGGTTTTGCTGCGGTCCGAGGCTTCATGGAAAGTTGGGAGCCGGACGAGGCTGAGACGATCATCAATGCCTATACCCCCTGGGAGGAAGTCGCCGGGGCCAATCTCGTCTTTCGGCTGGAAGGAGTGAGGGGATTTATTCACGACCGTCCTTGGTTGCAGAATGTATGGCGCACTCATTGCGCCAAGGTGGATGAAGCCCCCAAGGTCCAGTGTCTCATCACAGGCGAACAAGATGTCCCATTGGCCCGAGTGCATACGCCTATCAAAGGAGTCATAGGCGGGCAGACTTCCGGCGGGTACATCGTTTCCTTCAATGCTTCGGCGTTCGTCTCCTACGGGCGGGACAAAGCCGATGTGGGCGAAACATCTGCCTTTGCCTACACCACGGCCCTCAATGCCCTACTGACCAGAGGCAGCCGCCAGAAAGTCACCATCGGCGACATGACCATCGTGTTCTGGGCAGAACGCTCAAGTCCCGCGGAGGACTTTTTGGCGGACCTGTTTGACCCCGCGCCGGTGGACAAATCGCCCCAATCACAGATTGATCATCACACAACGATCAAGATTCACGATCTGCTCCAGGCCATCCGCTCTGGACGACGTGCCGTGGACATCGTGCCGAATCTGGATGAATCCGTAAGCTTTTACCTGCTGGCACTTGCACCCAATGCCTCCCGGCTGTCCATTCGTTTCTGGGAAACCAGCACCGTGGGCGGATTGTTGCAAAAGGTGGGCAAGCATTTCCAGCAAATGGAAATCATCCGGCAATTCGACTCCGATCCGGAATTTCCGCCACTGTGGCGACTGCTCCGTCAGACCGCCCCGCTGGGTAAGAGCGAAAACATCTCGCCTGTTCTGGCTGGAGGCATGGCCAAGGCTATGCTGACAGGCTCGTTGTATCCGCAAAGCCTGCTGCCCACCGTGCTTGGCCGCATCCGTGCCGAGCATCAGGTGACGTTTTTCAGAGCTGCTTTGATCAAGGCGTTTTTGATCCGCAACAAACAATGGGAGGTTCCCGTGTCATTCGATCCCACTCGAACTGATCGTCCGTATTTGCTGGGCAGACTGTTCGCCATACTGGAAAAAGCTCAGGAGGAGGCTATCCCCGGAACCAGTGCGACAATCAAGGACCGTTACCTCGGTTCGGCCTCGGCCAATCCCGGGCAGATATTTCACATGCTGCTCAAAAATGCGGCCAACCACACGGCCAAGCTGCGCAAGGATCCAGAGAAAAAAGGCTTGGCATTCAGTTATGATAAAATGATTCAGGACATCATCGAATCCTTTGATGATTTTCCGGCCACCATGTCCTCCGAGGAACAGGGGCTGTTCATGATCGGCTACTACCATCAGCGCAAGGACCTCTTCACCAAGAAAAACAAGGAGACACAGTCATGACCGCCATTACCAACCGCCATGAATTCGTCCTCATCTTTGATGTGGTCAACGGAAATCCCAACGGGGACCCTGACGCTGGAAACATGCCCCGCATCGACCCAGAGACCGGACATGGGCTGGTCACGGATGTCTGCCTCAAGCGTAAGATCCGCAATCATGTGGCCTTGGCCAAGGAAGGGGCCGAAGGCTTCAAAATATACATCCAGGAAAAAGCCGTGCTGAACAGGACCCATGAGCAGGCATACATCGCTCATGACCTCAAGTTCGAAGCCAAGAAACTTCCCAAAAAGGTTGAAGACGCCCTGAAAGTTACGGGTTGGATGTGCGCCAACTTCTATGACATCCGGACCTTCGGCGCGGTCATGACCACGGATATCAACTGCGGACAGGTTCGCGGACCGGTGCAACTGGCCTTTGCCAAAAGCGTGGAGCCCATCGTGCCCCAGGAGGTCAGCATCACCCGCATGGCCGTGACCAATGAAAAGGATTTGGAGAAGGAGCGGACCATGGGCCGCAAGCATATCGTGCCCTACGGATTGTACGTGGTCCACGGTTTCGTCTCCGCCCCTCTGGCCGAAAAAACCGGCTTTTCCAACGCGGATCTGGATCTGCTCTGGGACGCTTTGGTCAACATGTTCGAGCACGACCGTTCGGCCGCGCGCGGCCTGATGAGCAGCCGCAAGCTCTTTGTCTTCAAGCACCAGAACAAGCTCGGCAACGCCCCAGCCCACAAACTCTTTGACTTGGTCCAAATCAAGCGCCGGGACGACTCCACCGGCCCGGCACGCTCCTTCAAGGACTATGCAGTTACCGTAGGCCAGTCACCGGCGGAGGTAGAACTTCTGGAGCTGCTATAGATGGACAAAAAGCTTGAACAGCAATTCCGGCAACGGGCGGTGGATCTCGGCAATTCCGGAGATCCGGCCGCCTTGCCGGAGCTTGCGCAACTGGCCCGTTCGCCCGTGGCCAATGTGCGTCGTCTGGCTGCGTCGGCCATGGGCAAGCTTGCCGGATTGGCCGACGCGGATGAGGCCGCTTCCGTGTTGCATCCTTTGCTGTCCGACACGCATCCCCAGGTTCGCCAGTATGCCATCCGGGCGCTTAAGTTATATGGAGTCGCCGCCAAGTCGGCCTTGCCGGACCTCCGCGACATAGCCGCGAACCCGGTGGAAAAAGACTACAACCAGCGCGATGCGGCCCTGGCTGTCGAGTACATCACCGAGGCCGTGCGCATCGCCGACGAGCAGGTCGTTCACCTGTGCAAGCGTTGCGGTGTGCGCTTGGCACCGGATGAATACGTCCGCAGCCGCAAGGCATTCCAGCGTCCGTTTTGCGATCATTGCTTCGACGAGGTTTTCCTGGAGCGCCGCAACTACGAGATCAAGGTGGAACTGCAAAAAAACATTCGCTCCAAGGACGGCACATGGGTGCAATCCGAGGGCGAGCGGCTCATCTGCGAAGCCCTAAAGGCCGAAGGCATCCGCTATCGTTACGACGAACGATTCCGCATCCTGGACGGGTACGCCATCCGACCGGATTTCTATCTCCCGGAATTTGACGTCTATATCGAATATTGGGGCATGGACACGGCGGACTACAAAATTGGCATGCTCAAGAAACAACAACTCTACCAGCAGCAAAGCAAGCGCCTCATCTCTTTGTATCCGGTCGACAAGCCGGCCATGCGCGCCCGTCTGCTGGAGAAACTGCGGCAATATCGCTGACTTGCTTTTCTGGCGAGTCGCGACGTCGCACAGCGTAAGCGAAGTCAGATCCATGTACACGGAAGCCGACCTCCTTCCTCTTTCCGCCTTGCAGCACTTGCTGTTCTGCCCCAGGCAGTGCGCGTTGATCCACATCGAGCAGGTCTGGACGGAGAATCGCTTCACGGCCGAAGGGCGGGTCATGCACGAACGGGTGGATTCCCGGCAGCGGGAAACCCGGGGCAAGGTGCGGATCGAGACGGGCGTGCCGTTGCGGTCATTGAGCTTGGGCATCTCGGGCAGGGCCGACCTGGTGGAGTACCATCTGAAGGGACAGGAATGGGTGCCGTTCCCCGTGGAATATAAGCGCGGCCGCCCCAAAAAGGACAGCTGCGACGCGGTTCAGCTCTGCGCTCAGGCCCTATGCCTGGAAGAGATGCTGGACCGCCAAGTGCCTGAGGGAGCCTTGTTCTACGGCCAAAATCGCAGACGCAGGGACGTGGCTATTGATGAAAAACTGCGCCGGGAAACCATGGATGCCGCGGCCCATTTGCATGATTTGATCCGTTCCGGCATTACGCCGCCCGCCCGCTATGAAAAAAAGTGCGATAGCTGCTCGCTACTTGAACTCTGCCTGCCCAAGGTGGCCGGATCAGCAAAAAACGTCCAGCGCTATCTTTCACGCATACTTGTGGAGCCGACATGAAGAAGCTTCTGAATACTCTGTATGTGACCACCCAGGGCGCGTATCTGTCTCGTGAGGGCGAGACCGTACTGGTGCGCGTGGAAAAGGAAACACGCCTCCAGGTTCCATACGCTGGCCGGCATTGTCTGCTTTGGGCAGGTCTCGTGCAGTCCGTTTTTGCTGGGTCTATGCGCTGAGCGGGACGTCGGGGTCAGTTTTTTGACCGAGTACGGACGCTTTTTAGCGCGAATGCAAGGACCAGTTTCCGGCAATGTCCTGCTGCGCCGTGAACAGTATCGCTGGGCGGACGACCATGAACGGTCTGCCGACATGGCTCGCTTCATTCTGACCGGCAAAATCGCCAACAGCCGCACGGTCCTGCGCAGGGCGCTCCGTGACCACGGGAGCAAGCCCTGCGCCGAGACATTGGAAAACGCAGCCAGGAGCCTACGTTGCTCATTGGATCAACTCCAGGTGCCCGCTTCGTTGGATGCCTTGCGAGGTATCGAAGGCGACGCCGCCGGGACGTATTTCAGCGTATTCGATCATCTGATCACCGCGCAGAAGTGTGCTTTCCAATTTCGAAACCGCAGCCGCCGTCCGCCCCTGGACAACGTCAACTGCCTGCTGTCCTTCGCATATACCCTGCTCATGCACGACGTTCGCAGTGCCCTGGAATCCGTCGGCTTGGACCCCGCGGTCGGCTTTCTGCACCGAGACCGCCCGGGCCGAAGCGGACTCGCCTTGGACATCATGGAGGAGTTCCGACCGGTCATCTCGGACCGGTTGGTGCTCTCCCAGATCAACCTTGGAGCAATCAAGGAATCCGGATTTATCCGGGCAGAAACCGGCGGCATACAAATGAAGGACGATACCCGCAAAGCTTTTCTCGTGGCCTATCAAAAACGTAAACAAGAAGTGATCAATCATCCGTTCCTGAATGAAAAGGTGGAAATTGGCTTACTGCCATTCATCCAGGCCTTGCTTTTGGCTCGGCATGTACGCGGCGATTTGAACGGCTATCCGCCGTTCATCTGGAGGTGATGCAATTCCATGTTCGTCCTTGTCAGTTATGACGTGGCCACATCCAACCCTGGCGGTCCCAAGCGCCTGCGACGGGTGGCCAAAATCTGTAAAAACTATGGGCAGCGAGTTCAATTCTCGGTCTTTGAGTGCATTGTCGATCCAGCGCAGTGGACCAAGCTGAAACAACAACTGCTCGATGAAATCGACCCGGAAAACGACAGCCTGCGGTTCTATTTTTTGGGCTCCAACTGGCGTAATCGAGTTGAGCACGTTGGGGCAAAAGAGGCTTTTGATCAGGAAGGACCATTGGTTGTTTAATTGGCCCGCGAACCTGAAGTTGTGGCATAAATAACGGCAGGTTCGCGCACAGTACAATTGATCAATTTTAATCAATATTTTTTCTGACTGACCTTTTCAGTACACTTCTCACACGCCGCAAATGGGAGGTTCGCGAATCTTTGGCTTTGAATCCTTGAGCGGCAAAGGAATACAAGCCGACAGTCGCCCCCCGCGCGGGGGCGTGGATTGAAACGACGGCGAACGAGCCTCCGTCAATTTGGCCCACGAGTCGCCCCCCGCGCGGGGGCGTGGATTG
>NZ_FMXO01000025.1 GCF_900104215.1 Desulfonatronum thiosulfatophilum
CCAAAATGTAGGCGACACCAAAATCCTGCGGCCAGGGCGTCCGAAGAAAAGCGATAGCCCCTATCAACGGCGGATCGCCCGTGAGCGTTTTCGCCGTAGAGCAGGAATAGAGCCGATAATTGGTCACCTGAAACAGGATCATCGCTTGTCCCGAAACTACCTGAAAGGGGTTCTCGGCGACGCGATCAACCTGTTCATGGCTGCCGCGGCATTCAATTTCAGGAAGTGGATTCGGAAGTTCGAACACTTTTTTGCCCTTTTTACGCTTTGGCTGTTTTTCGGCACCACAACCCGTCAGCCTTCTATGATGATCCTGTAACGAAAATATCGGATTTTTCAGGCTCGACTAAGTAGAGGAGTTGGATGGTTACGGCGCCAACCACAGCCAGGGGGGTTGCCACTATTACTCCGGGGATACCGGCGATAACGCCGCCGGCGAGCTGGATGATGACGGTGTAGGCCGGGGCGATGTGGACCGCCTTTTTGTTGGCCAAAGGGGCGATCAAGCTGCTTTCGGCAGTCTCGACCACCAAATAGAGGATGGCCACGTAGAGTACAACCATCGGGCCTTGCAGCAACGCTACCATCAGAGCTGGAATTGCGCCCAGAATCGGGCCGATGTAAGGGATAAAGGTTGCCACGCCGGCAATCAGGCCCAGCGTAAAGGCCATTGGCACCCCCAGCAGCATGAGCCCAACCCCGGCCAACACGCCCACGAACACCATGGACGCCAGGCGTCCCAGCAACCAGAAACGCAGGCTCTTGGTCTGGGCATGCATCACTTCCTCGGCGCGTTTACGCTGGGCCGGGGGCACCAGGATCAGCAGATTCTGTACGTAGACTGTCGGGGACAGGGTGAAATAGATACCAATTAAAACGATCAGGGAAAGGCTGGTGATGGCGCCCAGCGTGGTGGAGAAAACCCCCAGCAGATGGCCGGGTATATCGAAACCACTGTCGCCATTGTCATTCCCGTCACTGTCACCGACGATTTCAATCGCTCCCTCGACCCAGGGCATCCGGTCAGCCATTTCCCTGAGTTGTTTAACCGCTTCTGGAACCTTGTCGATGAGCTTCGGGATCTGCTCGGAAAGCTGGGGCCAGATCACGGCGCCTGCACCGGCCATCAGAACGACGACCAGCAAATAGGTAGCGACCAGCGACCACCCCTCCGACAGGGGCGTACGGTCATGGATGATGCAACGCACGCCGGTTATCGCGACAGCCAGCAATACTGCCGCAAAGACCACCAGAAAAACTTCGACCAGCAGGCCGAAAAAGTAGACCGTCAACCCGGCCAGCACCACCAGACCGATGGTCGTCAGCACACGTGAGACAAAGCTCGATCCTTCATGCACTGCCACGCGTCACCTCCATTCCGCCGTGATCGGCCTTCTCGTATTACGTCCATCCCCGTACCAGTGGCAGATGGACGAAACCTCACCGATCTAAGAGCCTTAAAGAAAAGACGACATAAACTATAATGCCGCATTGGTTTCCGAATGAAAAGGATGATTGTCCCGCAATTACCTTTGCTGTGAGCGCGTCAGCGAAGTGACTTCACGAACGACCAACTCGCCGTTGTACCGCCATGGACCCAAGGCTCAATACGGGTGGGTGGTAACGTATCAGCTGATCCACACGGCCCCTGTAACGATGGAAAACGCCGAGCGGGTACGCGGCCGTGTTGGCTCCTGGCGACTGGTTAGACGGGTGGCCAGGAGAGGACACTGCAACTACCACCAGGCGGTTGATAGAAAGAACACATCCGAATGTTATCCCCATCCTCTGAGTTTTGCGGCAATGAGCGGTGCAAAGGCAACAACCGCCAAGACTAAGGACCAAATATTTCCGTCTCGAAACGTATAGGCCTCAAGCAGCGTTTCCCATGACTTACCTTGCCAGAGGCCGAACGAAAATTCGAAGACGAGGGTGAGAGCAAGCCAAAGCAAACCGACAGTGAGCAAATGCAAAGGACGCCTGACGCCGAGCCAAGGAAGGGCTAGATAGGCGACCCCCACAATCACGAAAGAAAGCAGCAGACCGCTGACGATGAGCGCAGTTGGACTGCCGAGCTTCGGAAGAAGGACTGCTTCCCTGAATCCACCGTTGGCCACTGCGAAGACGAGAATGCAGCACCACACGGGAATAGCTTTCAGGATGGCTGATGCGAGCATTCGCACTCCTAATGTAGCTAACAAGTGATTCTACAGCTTCCGGATAACACCAAGATTCAGGTGCTGAAATCTATCGGTGGTTTTCAAGAAAATCGTCGGATCAAGGTTCACCGAGTACCCCAGCTTCAAATAACAAACTGTCAATTCAGGTAAAACAATTGAAATGGATTGCAAAGAGCTAACTTCTTCCTGCATATCATGTCAAAATGAAGGTTATCCGGAAGAAGGGAGATTCCAGATGGAAGCGATTTCTGCCGAATTGCAATCCAAATACAAGACGTATTTACTGAACAAGGCTTCTCGGAAAGGCGAACAGGGGGCATATCTTAAATGGCTTCGCCATTATCTCGATTATTGCCGGAATACCGCACCTCCCAAATATAAAAACAATCTACCGCTTTTTATTCACAATTACAGGATAAAAACAGACACAAGCTTAACAGGAACAAGTAACAGGCCGAAAAAGCCATAACCCTGTATTATGCTCTAATGATGGATACCACTTCTAACACGAGGCGTTATGAGAGGAGATCACGAGCACGTCGGCGTCCCGCACGATCATACCCACTGATTGCCTAAAAGCCTTCCGGTCCGCCGCCTGGAGAAAAGTGTTTTTCAGGCGGCGGATCGGGATGCATCCAAAGAATCGCCCAGCAAATTCTCCTGTCACCAACAAAGGCCGTTTCTCCATAACTATTCTCCGTAATGAGTCTGGCCCGAAAAACAAGCACACCCAACTTTTCAATCGCATACCCAAATATCGATTTATGATTTCCCAATTATTGAATGCCGGATCGCTGATGAGCAGATACGCCAATCGAAGCCCGAAGCGTTAACCGGACCCCTTCCTCCACCGGGGTCAATTCGGTCAGGCCCTGTTCGGCACGCGCTCTGCCCTCCTCCATGTATCCGAAGAGCGTGCCCTGCTCGAAAGCTTTGATGACATCCGGATGAATATAATACTTGCGGCTGATGGCCGGGGTGTTGTTCAGGGCTTTGGCCACGCGTCTGACGGCCTTGTTCACCGCGCGCTTTCTGCCGGCAGCGGTTTCCGGACGGCCGATTTCTTCCAGATGGGCCGCCGCAAGCATCGTTCCGCCCCAGGTCCGGTAGTCCTTGGCCGTGACCTCCTTTTGCGAAATCTGGCTGAGGTATCCGTTCAGGTCCGCGGAATCGACCTGCACGATGTCCCCTTCATCGTTGACATATTGGAAGAGACGCTGCCCCGGCAGCTCCTGAACCTCCTTGATCAGCCGCACAAGCCGCTTGTTCCGAAGATTCACGGAGACCGGCTTGCCCCGTTTACCGGTGAAAGCAAGGCAGAGTCCGGGACACGTCTCGTCCAGATGATCGTTCTCCAGCGTTGTCAGGCCGAAGGATCTGTTCATCCGGGCGTATTTCGCGCTGCCCACGCGGATGAGCGTACTCTCCAGAAGACTGACCAGCAGAGCAAGCACCTTTTCCCGGGGCAAACCTCGACGCCGAAGATCCTTCGCCACACGCCGCCGCATTGCGGGCAGAATCTCCAGGAATTCGAGCAGCTCCGCGAACTTGGCCAGACCGCGGGCCGCGGTCCAACGCATGTGGTAGAGGTACTGCTTCCTGCCTCTGGCGTCCCGACCCACGGCCTGGATGTGCGCGTCCTGTTCCGCGCTGATCCGCACATCCCGCCATGCCGGCGGAATGACCAACGCCGTGATCCGCGCCAGGGTATCCGAATCCCGGACCGGCTCTCCCCTGTGGTTGATATAGCGGAACCCCCTGCCCCACCGCTTGCGCCGGATGCCCCTCGTCCATCCGTCGACGTACCTGAGCCCCGCTTCGCGGGCATGTTCCGGATTCGGTTTCGACATGAGGGTCTCGTCAATTCAAACAGTGTGCATCATCACGCTACTCGGATTGCACTGCGGCTTCCTTGTTCTTGGCCAACCACTCGTTCAATTCCAGAATCGCCTTGGTGATGTGGTAGCGGCCTTCCGCAAAAACCCCGTAGTCTCCTCCACCGCCCATGGCCGAGGCGAGCCGGACATGGTTGGCGTAAAACAGCCAGACATCGCTCCAGCGCTTTTCAATGGCTTCGTTGAACGGACTTCTTATCGACAGGAATCAATGAAAAAAGCGTATCTGCTCAGAACATTTTCATGGCAAGACATTTAAGTCCAGTACGGCTTTGAGCAAGGATCTCCTAACTGCCTCTTGCTGCCCGAAACCGTTTCGGCTCACGGCATCCATCACAGCGTGGACGAGAAAGGCGTCAGCATCCGCTGAGCTGTCCAAAGGATGGGGGTCCACTTCAAATCTTTGAGAATAACTACCCAGGATATCGATGGCTGCCGTGATCTGTGAAACCAAAGAGGGGGGACAATCTTCTCCATGAACTGGACCTGCCTACAGCTATACCCACCATAAAAGTAAGTGAATCCCTACTAACGCGGTTTGGTCGATATAGATATATTCTCATCCAAGGCTGGATCAGCAATTTGTGTTGATGTTTTTCTCATTCTGGCCCCTCTCGTAGGTCCGAAGAACAGGATTGCCAAGTGGTGCTGTAGTCCTAAAAAGCTGAATGCAGAAGAGGATAATCTTCAAGTCTCGAGTTTGGGTTTCCAAGCAATCAGTCGACGTGGTGAAGTTGTTCTTGATTAACATTTAAAAGTCAGGAGGATGTCATGGATATCGCAAAGGATAAATTTGAAGTCCCGAAAAAAGAAGGTTTCGGAGAATCTCGGCTCGATACCTCCGTCGAACGGGGCATGGGGGATCGCAAATCTGAATCCTGGGACAAGGCGGAGAAGGAGTTTGGTGATGCCTATCAAAAAACAGGCAAAGCCATGCATCAAACGTATGATCGGGCAATGCATTACAGTAGCGAACACCCGGGCAAGACCGTGCTTATGGCGTTAGGAATAGGTGTCGGGCTGGGCTTTGTCTGGGGTGCAAGTGCCCGGCATTACCGTAGAAACCAGTTTATCGAACCTATCACTTATGCGCTTTCGGACGTTGTCCAGAAAGTGCTTCGATAAATTGCCATGTATTGAACCGGAACATCAAAAAATCATGGGAGTTCGTTATGAATAGATTACAACCTGAACAAGGTTACAGCTTTGTTGATCATACCGCGGTATCCGTGGATGAGCTGAGAAATTCCTATGTATATGATTCCAATCATAAACAAATCTCCGGTGTAAAAGATGTGATTGTCACGTCAGATAGGGTTGAGAAGTTTATCCTCGATGTCGGCGGATTTCTCGGAATTGGTGCGCACACCGTTGCGATCTCTCCCAGTGAAATCGAGATCCATAAGAACAATCTTGGTGATATCCGTATTTATATTCCAATGACGAAAGAGCAATTGAAAGATCTTCCTGAGTATGCAGGTAAGACATCGACCTTTTGATTATGTTGATAGAGCCCGTTCGTCATCAAAGCGAATGACGGACGGGCTTCAAACGGAACTGGCTGAATCCTAGTTTCCGGCAAATCGCAGTTCTTATCATTCATGAGGTAAACAATGGACTATCAAAGATACGATAAACCAGACCTAACCGCGGCAGAGCCTCAGGCTTCAGGGAAGCCGACGGCTTTCGAAAACGTCAAAAAAACTCTTGCCGATCAACTGGATGCGGCCGCTGAGGCATTGGGTGGAAAGACGGGGGATCAGGTTGGCCATGAGGCTGTTGCCGAGTATGGAAATCAGGCATCGGAGTGGCTGGGAAAATCAGCTGATTATGTTCGAAAATTTGATTTAGAACAGGCAGATGCCGATGTCCGGGAATGCATCCGACAGCACCCAGGTCCCAGCCTTTTGGCAGCAGGAGTAGTAGGTTTTCTCGTTGGAGCAATGATCCGGCGAAGGTAAGGAGGCTATTTCTCCATGGAAAACAAAATGGAAAGCAAAAGTCCTGCACAAGGCGAATCTTTTCGTGAGCTATTTGAACAACTTGCCAGCAACTTGTCAAATATAGTTCGCGATGAAATCGAACTTGTCATTCGAAGAGCCCAGGAAAAGGCGGCGGAGTTTCGTGGCGGAGTCGTAGCGCTGATCATAGGTGCGGTTATCTGCTTTATCGCTTTCATACCTCTCAGTATCGCACTCATCATCTGGCTCGCTTCACATATGGCCCCTGCCATGGCGGCGCTCGTCAGCGGAGGGGCGTTCTTATTTCTTGGAGTCCTCATTGCCCTTATCGGCTATACGAAATTGAAAAAAGCGTTTCGGAAGTAAAAAAACCGCATTCAGGAGGACAAAGAAATGAATGATGTTACAGGTGCCAATAACACGCCGAATAGTGAGCGTAGCGTTGAAGATATTCGTCAGGATATAGCCAGGGAGAAAGAGAACATATCTCATACGGTGGAGCAAATCGGCTCGCGGTTCAAATCAAAAATGGATTGGCGAGAACAGGTAAGTAAAAATCCGTATATATCATTGGGAGTTGCCGCCAGCTTGGGCTATCTTGCTTCCAGGGCTTTGATGCCGCGCCCCACTCCCTTGGAACGACTTCTACACCCGATTGCGGACGAAGTTCGTGATACGCTCCAAGTTCTGATGCCCCCCAGGTCTGGCCCCGGCATCATCAGGTTGACCCTGACAGGTATTGCTACAAGGATTGCGTCCAATATGCTCAAGGATGCCTCAAAAAAAGTCACCAATGGAGTATCCGAAGCTTCCGCGCATTCACGACGTGGTTCAACCACGGGAATGCCAAGTGGTTATGAATCTTATTAATAATCAGTCCAAATTATTTGAACCTTTCAACGAGAGGGAGGACAGCATGGATATTGAAAAAAATAAGTTTGAGACTTCAAGTCGGCAGGGTGTTACGGGACTCGGCGACGAAAGTGCCGAAGATAAGGGCATGAAGGAGCGCGGCGCGGAATTTTTCGCTAAAGCAGAAAGATCCGCAAGTGACGCATACGATAAAGCAGAGCAGATGGCTGGTGAAAGATACCGACAGGTCAGGAACTACAGTAGCGAACACCCTGGCAAAGTCGTACTTGTTGCATTTGGTATTGGATTGGCAATCGGCTATATTATCTCAGCGAGCACTCAACATCACTCAAGATTAGATGATCTCCAGAGATATCTACGTTAGCAGGCTGTAAAAAATCCCTGCTGGCTGCGTTGCTGCAAAAAGTTCAAACCCTCACCTATGATTAATTCGCTTCGGCCTTGATTCGATTGTAAGGACTGAAAATCGAATGTGGCGTAGCCACAGCCCGTAGGGGCCGGACACGGGACGTGTTCGGATAGCTTTTTCTTGCGCCTTGCCAGCAGGTTTTTTGACAGCCTGCACCAGCAATGATCTGGCTGAGTCCGGTTGTTAAATACGTGAACACGTTATCAACTCCAGCCGTGAACGTTGCATGGGATCGTCGAATTCCGCGCCTTTCATGGTCCGGACGTCACGTTTGTCCTGGCCGACGACTTTGCCCTGGGCCGTGAATGCAAGGTGTTGTCGAACGACCTGCAGGACGTCCCAGGCCACCCGTGCGTTGTCGTGGACCAGTTGGCTGTTGATTCCATAGTAGGCGTCGCCTCGCAATTCGGGGAAAAACACCTCTCTGAAACGACGATCGAAAGCGTACACCGCCTCGGACATCTCTGCCGGACATCCAAGATATCCGCCCACAACCCAGCCCTGCCCAATGGCCAACCTGGCGTACAGTTCGCAAGCGGTCCTCAAGAGGGATAATTCCGCGGCGGTGAACGTTGCCGCGGCCCAACCCCTGGCGTCGTACCGCGCCTCCTCGACCTTCTTCAGACATTCAGCCACCTCGGCCAAGTCCGCTTCGGTGGGCGGCTCAGGGGAGGTTTCCTGAACAAGACGCGAAAACGCCTCCTGCAAGGCTAGGCATGGTTCATCCTCAGGCCGCAAGTTGAAGCGTTGAGCCATCCTGCGCTCGGTTTGCACATCGCCGGCATGGAGGGGAGCAAACATCTCACATATGAAATCGATCTTGAAATCGCTCAAGTTCCCTGCCAGAATGAAAGCGCTGCGCATCACTCTGGCATGTTCTTCCAAAAAACCGACCACCCATCTTGATTCCATCATCTCCCCCTGCATACATATTCCCAAGTCCATTGCCGCTTTACCCCCGACAACCATGAAGCAAATCTCATATAGCTCCAAGTCCGACAAGCATCCGTGAATCAGTGCCTATGTGATATCAAAACCTGTTTGAGCATCTGCGCATCCGGAAAGCCAAGGATAACTGCCACATGATGCATGTCTTGACATGATTTTGGTCAGCAATAATAAAGACTCGTTCGTAGTTTCTGCAAATCTCCACCCTTGCGTGTCGAAAAAAATCTCAAAAGTCGTTTTCTGCTCATCTTTTTCTTTCCCCAAACAAAACTGAGTCCGCCATGAAAATACGATTTTTCCAGAAGATTCGTCTCCTTGCCTTCTCTTTGCTGATCCTGTCGGTCAGTCTTGGAACCGCGGCCACCGTCCGGGCTCACCCGCATGTCTGGGTTGATTATGCCATTGAGGCCCGATTCGATCAAAACGGTCTGACCGGCTTCCACCATCGTTGGATTTTTGACGAGATGTTCAGCAATCAGATCATGGAGATGTTCGACTTGCCCGGCGACGGCAATTTCTCCGCCGCGCAAATCGAGCAGGTCCGGCAAGAGGCGTTTGATTACCTGCGGGAGTACAACTACTTCATCCACATCAAAGTCGACGGGACGGACTTTATCGTTCAGTACGTCCGGGATTTCCACGTCACCACCCAGGGGCATCAGATCGTCTATGAATTCTTCGTGCCGTGCACGGTGGCGGCCGCGGACGCGCCCAAGTCCGTTCATCTGCTCGTGGCGGACATGGAATATTTTGTGGACATGGCCTTCGTCGCCGAAACCCTGGAAATCCAGGGGCAGGAATTCGTGGAAGTATCCCACACTTTCACCAGTGGCGACCCCTTCTCCTTCTGGGGCGGGGCATGGACACCGGAACATTTTGCTCTGCGGTTTCACAAAGCATCATGAAGGTCTCAATCGCCCTTGCTTTCCTTTTCACATGGCTGGCCTGCTCCGGGCCGGCCCTGGCTCAGAACCCTTTCCTCACCCCGCCGTCCCAGGAGCGCAAACAGGACCAGGGAAATCAGCACGGCCTGGACCAGGAACAACAGGCTTCCGATCCCCGTGTGCAGACCGCACCCAGAACCGCCCCCCGGATGGCGCCTCCTTTCTTCTCGAAAATCACCGCCGTCCAGCGGGATTTACGCCAGAAAATGACCACCTATTCCAGGCAGATTCAGGAGACGCCTTTCGGCAGGGCCACCTGGCAACTGATGGCCTTGTCCCTGCTGTACGGCATCATCCACGCCTTGGGACCAGGCCATGGCAAATCCATTGTCTGCTCATATTTCCTTTCCCGGAGGGGAACCGTGAAGCAGGCACTGGTCTTCGGCAACGCCATCACGGCCATGCACATTCTTTCCGCCGTGATCATCGTGACCGGAATATCCTGGTTCATGGACCGGGCGAACATCGCCGCTTTTCATTCGGTTGAAGGCCGCCTGGAGTCCTTCAGCTACCTGCTGATCATGGCCATCGGCCTCTTTCTCCTGGCAAGAACCCTGTATGAATGGTGGACAACGTCTTCCGAACAGGCCGTGGAATGCTCAAAAGCGTCGACCAGGGACATGCTCTCTTTGTCCCTGGCCACAGGACTGATGCCCTGCCCCGGCGCGGCCCTGATCCTTTTGTTCACGCTCAGCCTCGGCGTCTACTGGGCCGGACTCCTGGCCATGATCCCCCTGGCCCTGGGCATGGGACTGACCGCCTCGGCTTTGGGCGTTCTCACGGTCGCCTCCACGGGAATGGCCCTGAACCTGAGCAGCCGCTCGAAGCGGACCTTCGTCCTGACCCACAGGATATTGGCCTGCATCGGAGCGCTGATCATCATCATTCTGGGCGCAAGTCTATACTTCGGCACCCGCTCCTGACGATCCGAAATAAAGGAAGCCATACTGGCCAGCAGACTGCCTCAGGACGAGGAGGAATGTGCCGGAAAGATGTGGAACTGGTCCGCGGGTACGTGGACGTAGACCTTCGCGCCCTCAGGCATGGGAAAAACACATGGAACGCGGGCATGCAGGTGGATGTCGCCGTTTTCGGTCTGAGCGGACGCAAGGCGCAGGTGGACCAGAGTCGCTCCGGGCAGCAGCCGGGTTGCCTGGACCTGGGCCGCGACCGCGACGCATTGCAGTTTGGGGTCGTCCTGGAAGACCTGGACGGCTTCCGGGCGAAACATGATTTCGACCTGCCCCCCTTCTTCAATATCCCGAGCGAAAAGAACGCCGAGATCGGTTTCGACGCGGCCGTCATGCACCGTCCCCTTGATGACGTTCACGTCACTGAAAAAGGTCGTCACAAAGGCGTTTATGGGGTTGGAGTAGAGCTCCACCGGCGAACCGCTTTGGATGATCCGGCCCTGGTGCATGAGCACGATCCGGTCGCCCATGAACATGGCTTCCTCGGGATCGTGGGTGACCATTACCGTGGCCACTCCGCTGGATTTGAGCACATGCAGGGTCTGGTCCCGGATCTGGACCCGCAGCCGGGCGTCCAGGCTGGAAAATGGCTCGTCCAGCAGCATGATTCCGGGATTGGGCGCCAGAGCCCGGGCCAGGGCCACGCGCTGCTGCTGGCCACCGGACAACTCATGGGGATAGACCGAAGCGAAATCCCGCATGTCCACCTGTTGCAGGGCATTCAACGCCCGGTTCCTGCGCTCGGCCCGCGCCTTGACGGACGACAGGCCGAACATCGTGTTTTCCAGGACCGTGAGGTGGGGAAAAAGGGCAAAATCCTGGAACAGGAATCCTATTCCGCGCTGTTCCGGGGGCATCTGCCGGTGACCGTCAGCAAAAACCTGCTCATTGACCTGGATTCTGCCGGACTGCAGTTCTTCAAGACCGGCGATGAGCCGCAGCAACGTGGTCTTTCCGCAGCCCGAAGGGCCGAGCAGACAGATCACTTCTCCGGACTGCACTTCCAGGTTGATGTTCCGGAGCACGGTCTTGCCGTTGTAGGCGTGGCGAATATCTTCAATCTTCAAGGACATGTTCGGTCCGTTTGCCTCTGATCAGCAAGGTTTTGGCCTGCCCCGGCCTGGAGCGGGCAATCATCAGGCTGGCCAGGATCACGGGGATGATTCCGGCCAGAACAATGGCCAGGGAAGAGCTCGAGGATTCCTTGAGCAGCCCGTCCGAAGCCAGTTCATAGGAGCGGATGGCCAGGGTGTTCAGGCCGAAGGGGCGCATCATCAAGGTGGCCGGCAGTTCCTTCATGACGTCCACGAAAACCAGCACCCCCGCCGTGAGCAGGCTGGCCCGCATGATGGGTCCGTGAACCCGGCGCAGGGTTTGCCCGGCGGTCAGCCCCAAAGTCCTGGATGCGCCGTCCATGTTCCTGGTCACCTTCTGCAGGCTGGCCTCCACGGTATTGTTGGACACGGCCAGGAACCGGACCACGTAGGCGAAAATCAGGGCCGTCCAGGTGCCCGTGAGCAGCAGGCCCGTGGAGAAGCCGAAAAGATCCCGGGCCAGACCGTCGACGGCATTGTCCAGGAAAGCGAAGGGGATCATGATGCCCAGAGCGATCACCGCGCCGGGAATGGCATACCCGAGAGACGCCGTCTGAACGGCAACGGCCGTTGCTTTTCCGGGAACAAGACGGCGCCCGTAAGCCAGGATCACAGCCGCGCCCACAGCGACCACCGCGCTGATTCCGGCCAGGGCGAGGCTCGTTCCGGCCATTTGCAGATAGCGAGAATCCACGAAATCCCAGGTTTGCCATGTCCAGACGACCATGGCCCCCACCGGAAGGATGAATCCAAAAAACACCGGAAGGAAACAGATGGAGAAGGCCAGCAGAGCCTTGGGTCCGGACAGCTGAAAGCGCGGCAACTGACGATAGTAGCCCGTGGTATGGCTGACGCGGCCCCGCCGGGACCAGCGTTCCAGCAGGATGAGCGCCAGGATGAAGAACATCAGCACGGCCCCGAGTTGGGCCGCGATGGCCGGCTGGCCCAGGCCCAGCCAAGTGCGGTAGATTCCGGTGACGAAGGTATCCACGGCGAAAAAACCCACCGTGCCGAAGTCGTTCAGCGTCTCCATCAGCGCCAGGGCCATGCCGCCGGCAACCGCCGGCCTGGCCAGGGGCAGGGCCACCTGAAAAAATGTTTGCCATGCACCCTTGCCCAGGGTCCTGCCGGCGTCCAGCACGCAGACCGACTGCTCCAGGAAGGCGGCCCGGGAAAGCATGTATACGTACGGATAGAAGACAAGGGTCATCATCACGATGGCCCCGGGCAGGGATCGGATCTGAGGGAACCAGTAGTCGGCGGCGGAACGCCAGCCGAAGAAGTCGCGCAGAAACGTCTGGATCGGGCCGCTGTATTCCAGCAGGCCGGTGTAGGTGAAGGCGATGACATAGGCCGGGATGGCCAGGGGAATCAAAAGGCTCCATTCAAAGAAGCGCCGCCAGGGAAAGCTGGTCATGGTCACCAGCCAGGCCGTGCTCACGCCCAGCAGCAGCGTTCCGGCGCCCACGCCGAGCATCAGACCAAGAGAATTGCCGACATAGCGCGGCAGGACCGTGGAGGCCAGATGCCGCCAGACCTCCCCCGAAGGCACGAAGAGGTGCGCCATGATCACCAGGATCGGTGCGGCGACGAGAAAGGCTATGCCCAGAACCGACAGCTTCCAAAAACGCAAACGTTACTCCCTGATAGACAACAAGGTTGGGTGCGAACATGGTTCGCACCCGACATGAATCACAAGCAGACCGAGCTATCTCCAGCCGGCCCGGTCCATGACGCGGACCGCCTCGGCGTTGTACTTCTCGATCAGGGACAGATTCAGATCGTCCGCCTTGAATTCTCCCATCTGGACCACGGAACCGCTGGGTTTGACATCAGGATTGACCGGATACTCGTTATTATCCCTGGCGTAAATCTCCTGCGCGGATTCACCGGAAAGAAATTCCAGCAGCGCGACGGCCTGTGGAATGTTCCGGGCGCTCTGGGTCACCCCTGCTCCACTCAAGTTCATGTGCGTGCCCCGATCGTCCTGGTTGGGCCACACCAGACTTACCTTGCGGGTCACTTCCTGGTCGGCGGGATTGTCCGATGCCAGCAGCCGGCCAAAATAATAGCTGTTGGCGATGCCCACGGCGCATTCACCGGAAGCCACGGCGCGAATCTGGGCCGTATCATTGTCTTGCGGAGTGCGGGCAAAGTTTCTGACAAATCCCCGCGCCCACTCTTCCGTCTTTTCCACGCCGTGATGGGCGATCAGCGCCGCCACCATGGACTGATTGTAGACGTTGGAGGAACTGCGCACGCAAATCACCTTTCCAAGATCCGGGTCGGCCAGGGCCTCGTAAGTGGAGATTCTCGCGGGGTCGACTCGCTCCGCGTCATAGTAGATAATCCTGGCTCGCGATGAGAGGCCGAACCACTGCCCCTCGTCGTCACGGTACTGAGCGGGAATGTTCCTCTCCAGAACGTCCGATTGAACCGACTGCAACACCCCGGCCTGTTTCGCGGCCACCAAATTGCCCACGTCCACCGTGATCAGCACGTCCGCGGGGCTGTTTCGGCCTTCACTGCGCAACCGCTCCAGCAATGCAGGCCCCTCCCCGGTCAGAAGATTGGCGGTGATTCCGGTCTGAGCGCTGAACTCATCCAGAAGCGGCTTGATCAAGTGTTCCTGACGGGCGGAATAGATGTTCACTTCGGCTGAAAAAGCGGAATGCACTCCGGGCACGACGAGAAGAAGAGTCAGCAACGAGAAGACGATGCGAAGTTTCCTCGCGGTCTTTTTCTTATTAGGCATGAAACGTTACCTCCGACTTGTTGTTGGGATTGAATTTGAATTCCTCTTTCAGCAAGAGGACAATAGTTGATAATGTTTTTCATTTTAACTGTCAATGCGCAAAGACATCAACCCACGCTGGGTTCGAGTACCAGGCCCGACTGACGTCCTTGGTGGATCATGTCCACCGGCTGATAGCCGATGCTGTTTCCGCTTGCCAGTGCGATGCCCCGCGGCAGGCAATAATCAACAGGGAGATTGGCTCACAGGGGACGGGCCTACGTCTTTCCCCTCAGGACATAGGGCTTATGTAGTTACCGGTATACCATTTACACGATTAACGGATTCCATGGTGCACGTGTCCCGGAAAAAGGGAACCGCTCTATTCGCTCAGGACGCAAAAGGATTCTCGCTGCCATAACCAAATATGCCCTGAAAAGGTGTGAAGAAATTGAACCGCAATTTCCCTGCTTCACATGCCGAGGGAGTCGTTCAGTTCCTGGAGGATGTCCGCGGCCTGGGCGTCGCTGTCGGCCGCGATCAGGTCGTCCAGCAGACGAGGATTGATGCGTTTGGCATCGTATTCGATGATCACGGACATGGCCAGCGCGTTGACCCGGACGTTGGTAACGCCTTCCGGCATTTCGGGACGGGTTTGCATCAGTTCCCGTACTTCCGGTCTGAATGCCAGAGCGGGATCGAAAATCACGCGGATTCGGCCGGGGATGTGATGCTTGACCGTCAAGTAGTGCCGCAGCGCGGCCAGATCTCGGATATTCATATGGTTCATCGGCTCCCGATCATGCCCTGAATCAAAGTCGCCTATGCGGCCCGCACCGGCACTCGAGCGGCCATCGTCAGGGCGACTCGGTCGTGCTCCGGAACAAAGCGCAGCGGGCCCGCCCAAACAGACCGCCCTTCAGGTTCCAGGTCCATGGCGTGGACCGGGAAGCCCAAGGTTTGCGATTGGTTCCCAAGGCGCGTGAATCCTGATCGTTGATTCATGGCCACAGCGATCCGGCCCCAGGCACGCGGCAAAAACTTCTCAAGGCGGTTCGTATTACGCGGTTCTTCTCGCGAAGCATGACCGTTGCGGAACGCTTCCCGCCAGCTTGGTGAAAAAGTATCGGTCATGCCCGTTGTCTTGTCGAGTCCGCGGACACCCGCCTGTTTGGCCTCGGCGACCACGTCCTCGACATATCAAAAATTAGTATGTTTCACCTAACCTATGTCACGACGCCGGATGTTGGAAAATCAACCAAGAGGTGATCATGTGTGCCTATCTCAGGTCAAACTCTTCGGAATGATCTTCTATCTGTGGTGGGTTCCGGCGCAACGTCGGTTCAGCATGTGGCCTGACCGAAGCAAGCCTTGTCTCTGAAGGAACGTTGTAGGCAAAGGATTATGCTGTCTCCCGCAGACATTTGCGCAGGGTGGAGATGCCGCAGGAATGGAGCATGTGCACCGGGATGTTCCGGCTCTTCGCGATGGCCATGGCTTCATTTTTGGCTTGATGGGACACCTTGTTGGTGAATATGATGATCATCTTGCTTTCGCCGAGCTGATTGGCAATGGAATTCTCCTTGCCCGTGAATATCTTCAATTGAACGCCGGCCTGCTTCGCCGTCTGCAGGTAATTGCTTTTCAAGCGGTCCATTCCTCCGATAAGTGTCGCGCACATCGTGGTTTCTCCTGAAGCCAAAAATGACATAGAAATCAAAATTCATTATCAACAAATGACGCCATGTATCCTCAATCGCATGAACTGATCATCTGCCAAGCCCCGGCGAAAGCTGTTCCAGTACTGCGCGACCGAGAGAATTCTCCTTGCCCTGAACGCACTTGCAGACCTTGCATTTCCCGGAACAATTGCACCTGTGCAACGGCTTGGATTTGATGACGCGATGCCCTTCCATGGCCATGAGCCTTCCCTTCTTGCCCTTGAAGTAGATTCTGGAATTCACGTCGGTATCCTTCAAGCCGGCATGCAGAATTTCCGTAGCCGGCGGCTCGATATGTGCCAACCCATCAGTATTGATGAACATTCGATGATGTTCCGCAGCCGCTTCCCGCAGAACTTGGGCCAGTGATGAGGCGGATTGCTGATCAAAAATTCCTTCCAGCTGAACATGCAGATTGCCCCTGCTTTTCCTGGTTTGCATCCGAAATTGCGTGTTCATATGCTTCCTCGCTTCGTTAAATTTTTAATATATCAAAACTTTCTCATTCCAGAGCGACTCATCAACCACATGTCTCATACGATGATTTTTCATGAGCACGGAATTAATGATATAGATATTGATTTCTTTTATCAAGTATAAATTTGTGTATTGTTTGCTCCAGCGGATAAACCTTCGGATTTTTATTCTTAAAATATATAACGCTCGGGGACAGACTCCCTGGGACCGCCGCCCCCCATGCAGACAGCCAAATCCGTGCCACAATGGGGTGCGGTGGTCCCAGGTACGGGGCCGGATATGTTATGATGCGTTGCGCTGATGCACCAGGACTTTACTGCACGCTAATGTGCAAAGGATGGATCGATCAGCGCGTAGCAAAATCTCTTACACCAGCAATCGCTTCCTGTACCCATACAAATGATAGCTCAAGAATCCGAGGAACAACGTGCCGCTGGCAATGTGCGCGTCCTCGCGGTCCAGGAGCGCAAAGGTCAGGGCCAGACCGAGGCTGCCCAGCATGCCACGTTTGGCAATGGTCATATACGGCTTCTTTGACGCGGACTTTGCGGGCTGTCGAGCGGCATTCGGCAGATGCTTCTTGATCAGGGATTCGATCTTCGCCTTGTCCATTTCCTGCTTCTCGAACAAAACCAGCATGCTCCCCGTACGCTCGTTGATCGAGGCATCCAAAATTCCAGGCTTGTCGGTCAACGCACTGGCAAGCTTTTTCAGCTGAGATTGGTCTTGCGTTCGAATCCGGACCCGTCCGGGTACGTAGCTGATATACACACGTCACCTCGCATCTCATGTACGTTGATTGCAACATCGAAGCTTGTGCAACGAATGCACGCCATGCACGCAACCCAAGCAGAAGGCATTTGAACCGCCCGCTTCGCTCGAGGCGCGGAGGACGCCAAAAAGAATTTTTGCCTTCCGCTGGAAAAATGCGGAAGGCAAAAGGCTTCACGCCTGACGGCGAAGAAATATCACCCCGCCAGGGGTGAGGCATCCTTTTGAAAAGCAGCTCTTTCCCTGCTTTTCAAAAGGTTTTCCTTGGCGTCCTCCGCGCCCTGAGCGAAGCGGGCGGTTATCTCATGTCCGTCACCCGGTTTTGGCCAGACTCCTGCATCAGGCCTTCAACTTCGGTTCTTGGCGTCTTTGTGGTTCAAAACTCTCTTGTTTTTTCAGGGACCACAGGAATAAGTCATTAAACATCATGCATCAGCCATGACTTCATGCTCCACGTCAACACCCATGCCATTGCTCAAACCCGGCGGCTTCCGAAACCTGTTGAGCAGCCGCTGAGCTGAATTGATCGTGTCGAAAGGACGCAAACTGTTCATGGTCACTGAAATGGTGACCAGATTGTGCAGCAGCGCGGAAGAGGACGGGCTGATCCTGCCGGCCAATCCCAGAAATACCAGCGCTGCATTGATGCCGATGGCCGCGCCGTAGTTCCAGCGCAAACGGGACATGGCCCGCACGGAAATGGACTTGGCCGTAAGGATGCCTTCCAGATCAGCCCGCGTCAGCAGTACATCGCAGACTTCATGAGCAATGTCCGCGCCGGACTTCATGGAAATGCCCACGTCCGCCTCGGACAGAGCCGGGGTGTCGTTGATTCCGTCGCCCACCATGGCCACGACCAGCCCTGACTGACGCAATTGCTTAACAATCCGAACCTTGTCCTCGGGCAGAAGCTGGGCGTGAAATTCGTCAATCTGCAACTTTTGGGCAACGTTTGCCGCGCTTTCCTCGCCGTCTCCGGTCAGCATCATTACCCGCTCTACCCCCTCCTGCCGCAGGAGTTGCAGAAACGGAAGGGCCTCCTGACGCACCGGATCTTCCAACAGAACGATTCCAGCCAGATCATCGCCAATGGCAACATACAGAACGGAATTGCCGTTCGACGCGGCCTTGCGCATGGTTTCCGCGGCCGGGCTCAGATCTATCTGGCCATGCTTCTGCAGAAAATGCCTGCTACCCACCAGAATGCGTTGACCCCGCAGCTTGGATGCGATGCCATGGGCCAGAATATACTCCGTCTCGTAATGCTCCTCGCGATGCGAAAGTCCTCCACGCTCAGCCATGGTCACCACGGCCCGGGCCAGAGGATGGGGAAAATGCTCCTCCAGGCAGGCGGCACTACGCAACACTTCCCTGGAGTCATGCCCATTGAAGGCCACCACTTCCAGTCCCTGCGGCTGAGCTTCGGTCAAGGTTCCGGTCTTGTCGAATACATAGGTGTTCGCCTGCTCCAGTTTTTCCAGGTAACGGCCGCCCTTGATCAATACCCCTTTGGTAGAGGCTTCGCGCATGGCGGCCAGCATGGTCAGGGGGGTGGATAACTTGATGGCGCAGGAAAAATCCACCAGCAGCACGGATACGGCTCGATTGACATTACGGGTCAGGAGAAAGGTTGCCAGACTCAGGCCCAGGGTCAGCGGCACCACCCGATCCGCCCAGAATTCCGCCTTGGCCTGCAATCCGGCCTTGTGACGTTCCGATTCTTCGAGGATTTTGACGATCTTGTTCACCCGGGTGGCATCACCCACCTGCTCCGCCCGGATCACGATGACGCCTTCCTCGACCACGGTTCCCGCGAAAACGGTTATCCCCGTTGCCTTGGCCACCGCCAGAGGTTCCCCGGTCAGGGAAGCCTGGTTGACCATGGCTTCGCCTTCGACCACCACGCCGTCCACGGCAATTCGCCCCCCGGACTGGACCACCACGAGATCTCCCGCCTGGACCTGTTCCAGCGGGATCTCCTCCAATTCATCACCTCGCTTGATCCAGACCGTCGGCGGAAGATGCAGCAGATCCTGGGCCAGTTGCTCCCGCGAACGCTTGCGGGTCCATTGCTCCAGGTACTCGCCCAGGGACAACAACGTGGTGATGATCATCACTGAACGCAGGTCCCTGCGGGCCAGGGAAATCCCGATAGCCAAACCATCCAGAACATCGAGGTTCAACCTGCCCCTGAACAGAGCACCAAGGCCTTTGCGCAGAAAGGGCCACGCCGTGCGCGCCGCGATGAGCAGACGAATCCACGGCGGCAGCAGCGAACGCAGGAACATCCCGGGGATGGAAAGGGATCGGGCAAATGACGGCTGTTCCGCGGGAGAAGGGGCGACGTTGGGTGCATTCAACGATCCAAGTTGAGATGAGGGGTTGACATTTTCGTGCAGGGCCGGAATCCGGCCCAAGTTTTGATCGTTAAAAAAGGCCAGAATTTCTTCCCGATGCACGTCGGGTTCATGAAAAATCAGGATACTTCCGGTTCGAGGTGAAATCCGGACTTCATGCACTCCATGGTGGTCTGCCAGACCTTGTTGAACTGTGTGCCAGGTCGCATCATCCGTAACCTGCTCCAGTCGCAGCCGAAACCGGCCCGGTAAAGCATGAACCAAATTAACACAAAATTGATTTTGGGATCTCATGGTGCTGTCAGAAAAATTTAATGCTGATTTTAAAAAGGGCATGTTCCAGCTTCTCAATCCCGCTGCCCTCCGGATGCAGCAAGCTCCGCCGGATCGGAAGGCGGTACATGACCAAAACGTCGTGCCGCTGTTTTTGGGCTACTTGGACTTTTCCGGAACCTGCCGGTCGCCGGACTGAACATGCTTGGCCTCGGCAACCATGTCTTCAACGTTCTCCTTGGCCTTTTCCAGCGAAGTGAACACTTTTTCCTTCACCGCGATCCCCTGGGCCAGCGTCCCGACCATGACTCCGCGCAGCGGGTTGTCCTGCCTGGCCGCGTAGTTGACGCCGACAGCGCCGACGACCACGCCGGCGACAAACCATAAGCCACTTTTCATGAGTTCGTTCAAGTTGCACCTCCCATTTGGATGAGATTGACTGCCCATCAAGTTCCGACAGACTAACCATCATGTGAAATTATGGGTTCGGGCTCCGGACGTGTCAACGGGTAGCGCGCCCCAGTTCACTTGAAAAAATGTGTAGAGTAGAGCGCTAATTCCTTCGTCACTCAGGACTTTTACCGAACGCCTCGTCGCACGCGACTACTACGTGTCTACTGATATGCATTCCGGACATCAGCGCCCCCTCGTCGAACCGTACGTGCGGTTTTCCCGCATACGGCTCTCCGATGATCTTTCAGCCACAGGCATTCACAAGGAGTTGACGGCTTTTGTATCTCTTACGCAGGTAGACCAACCCCAGGCCTTGCAAGGCCGCATACAGCGAACCTTCACCCAGACGTCGGCTGCGCCGTTGGCTCCTGGTCGTCAGAAAACGACCAAACCGCTGCTGCACGTACCAATCCAACGCGCCAA
>NZ_FMXO01000026.1 GCF_900104215.1 Desulfonatronum thiosulfatophilum
GATTAGTTTTGCTGGGCGCCCTTTCTCGCTGTAGTAAACCGTAAACTCATCATCGAAGTGCTGCCAAGGGATCTGTTTAGCCAGTTGAAGCAGAGAATGATGGGGATTGAGTTGTTTCAACAAATCCGGATAGAGGAAGTTGCCTTGATTACAATTTTTCTTTTTCGCCTTCATAGTCACTCCAAAATCAGTGATTTTTCGACCGGCTTATTACAGAAATACTGCAGTAACTGGTTGAAAATGTACTACGAAATAGAAAAAATGTCTAACAATTTTAAATAGTTGATCTATTTTCAGGGCAGACTAATTACCGAGCAAACATCTGCAAGCATTACTTCCTCCCAATCCTCCTGCGCTTCTTCCACGAACAACTGGCGGAAGAGGGTTTCGGCCATGGCTTCGAGGGTTTTGTTTTGGCGGTGGAGCAGGTCGATTTTGTCGTCGAGGCTGGAAAGGACCGAGGCGATGCATTTTTGTTCTGACAACGGAGGCACAGGAACTACAAGAGACTTCAAGACAGACAAATTTATCAATGGAACACTAGAACCAGTGTTTCTTTGCATTATTTGATCAACCATCATCTGACTAGCAAACCAATAGTATGCAAACAAAGGATCAATAATTCTATTATTTACAGTTAGCCTTAGCTGCTTGTTCGAAATAATATATTTATTGAATTTCTCGTTGCCTCTCAGAATGCCTACTTGGCCTATTGTGCCAACCGCTGTAAATATTAAATCATTCTTGGCCGCCCAAGTATTAAGCTCGCTTGCCTTTTCCGATGTTATAAATACAAATCCATCGTCTTTAAATTTTTCACCCAAACCAAGTGAAAGATTATTCCCACGAACAACGGGCACGCCACTTTCAACAAAATACTTGCTGCTAATATTTGATCCAAATGGACCGGAAATTATCGATCTTTTATCAGTAGATTTAATTTCATCTACTGTCATTGCTTTCCAATCCGTAGGTAGTGGTGGGAACCCAGCCTCACACCACTCAATATCTGACTGACTTACTGCGTCACTCATACCTTTACCTTCCCCAAGCTCTCCGCGATCAAGGCATTCAGTTTCGCCTCTTCCTGCAACTGCGCCTCAAACTCCGCCTTGAGCTGGGTGAAGCGCTCCTTGAAATCGAAATCTTCCTCATCGTCCGGTAGGCCGACATAGCGGCCCGGTGTCAGTACATAGTCCAGTTCGCGCACGCGCTCGATGGAGGCGGCGTTGCAGAAGCCCTTCACATCTTCATAGTCACCATTAGGATTGCGCCAGTTGTGATAGGTGCTGGTGATGGTGGCGATATCTTCGGCGGAAAACTCCTTGGTGCGGCGGTTTATGAGGTGGCCGTGGTTGCGGGCGTCGATGAAGAGGATTTCGTCGGCACGGTTGCGGAAGGTGCCGTTGGTCTTGTTGCGGCTCAAAAACCACAGGCAGGCGGGGATTTGGGTGTTCAAAAAAAGCTTGGCGGGCAGGTTGACGATGCAGTCCACCAGCCGTGCCTCGACCAGTGCCTTGCGGATGTCGCCCTCGCCGGAGCTTTTGGAGGTGAGCGCACCCTTGGCGAGCACGAAGCCGGCCTGGCCGGTGGGGTTGAGGTGATAGAGAAAGTGTTGAATCCAGGCGTAGTTGGCGTTGCCGGTGGGTGGTACGCCGTATTGCCAGCGGCCATCCTTGCGCAGCAGGTCGCCGCTCCAGTCGCTGTCGTTGAAGGGCGGGTTAGCGATGACGTAATCGGCCTTCAGGTCTTTGTGGGCGTCGTTTAAGAACGAGCCTTCGTTGTTCCACTTCACCTGCGAACTGTCGAGGTGGCGGATGGCGAGGTTCATTTTGGCCAGTCGCCAAGTGGTTTGGTTGCTTTCCTGACCGTAAATGGAGATGTCGTTGACCTTGCCCTGATGCCCGGTGACGAATTTTTCCGACTGCACGAACATGCCCCCGGAGCCGCAGCAGGGGTCAAATACCCGGCCTTTGTAGGGCTCCAGCATTTCCACCAGCAGTTCGACCACACTGCGCGGGGTGTAGAACTGGCCGCCCTTTTTGCCTTCGGCCAGCGCGAATTCGCCGAGGAAGTATTCGAACACATGGCCGAGCAGATCAGCGCTGCGCGCCTTGGCATGACCGAGGGCGATGTTGCCGATCAAATCGATGAGTCCGCCCAGATTGGTTGGGTCGAGATTGCCGCGCGCGAAGACCTTGGGCAGCACATCGCGCAACGAGGGGTTTTCCTTCTCGATGGCGTCCATGGCGGCATCCACCGTCTTGCCGATGTCCGGCTGCCTGGCCTGGGTGAGCAGATACGACCAGCGCGCCGTCTCCGGCACGAAGAACACATTCTCGGCCTTGTACTCGTCCTTGTCCTCCGGGTCCGCACCGGCATAGTCGCCTTCACCCTTTTGCAGCTTTTCGTACAGCTCATCAAAGGCATCGGAAATGTATTTGAGGAAGATCAGCCCCAGTACAATGTGCTTGTACTCCGCCGCATCGATGTTCTTACGCAGCTTGTCCGCCGCCTTCCACATCTGCTTTTCGATGGGTTCTTCCTGCTTAGGTGCTGCTTTCCTGGCCATTGTGTTCCTTTATTGAGTACAACCGTTTTATTCGATGTTTGTTTGGCTAACGGTGGAGTTCTCCGGCCGCGAACCGCGTAACGGTGAGCGAGTCCGGTGCAACGAAATGTTAGCTGGTAAATGCCTAGATGCTCTCCTTTGCTAGATGCAGCAGTACCGATTTAAGCATCTCGAAAGAGAGTGCTCCGCTCTTGTCACAGACTATGGCCTTGGCTCTTCGCCAGAATTCGTTATTCCGGGCCGCCTCCAGAAACTCATGCCCCTGCCATGTGAGGCTCATGGGTAGGACGTATATTGTTCTCCCAGTTGAAGTTACTTCTCGCTCGCACCGTAACAGGCCAGCCTCATCCATAAGTAAAAGATGATACTTGATTTCCAGCGAAGAGTATTCCTCGATAAGCGGGCACTCCTCGGCCCGGTCATCTGGCTTTTCTTCGAAATAAAGCAGCAACTTCCTGACAAGGTCAAGGTCACGTTTCATGATTAGGTGTTCCACATTGGGTTTTTGGCTGGGGTTTGGGTTCGGACCTAAGCATTAAACTCTTCTGCCACAAGCTCTTCCGCCAGGCACTTCCTTTATCTCTTCTACAAATTTATTGCAGCCCACAGCAACACTTTCAGTCCAGCCACAAGAACTTGATTAGGTTCGACCCAATAATGTTGCCATCAGGCTTTTTAACGAATTGCTGAACGCAAGGCTCGACGTAAAGCGCGAAGTTGATTACGCGCTCGTTCTTGTAGAGCTACGAAACGAAGGAATCCCCGAGGTTCGTTAAATGGCACGGACAATAATTCCGGCCAACTGTGAGCGATCATATCGTGTTGCAGCCGGCCGGATTTGCGATAGGCGTATGGAAGACGAAGCATTGTCTCAATATTGAATCCGGAAGCCATGAGACTGGCAGTATGAGGGGTGCCTGTATACAAATAACGAACCGGAGCCTCCCAACATCCCAGTCTCTGTTCAACGTATAGCAGGTCAAAGACATCGGGAGGCGAATCGCGCAACCATGCCGGTAGTTCAGCCAGCCAGCGTTCGGCGGCTAGAACGGTAGATTCGACCACCGGTGCGCCAACGCACTTGTTCACTTCTTCCACGCCAACCGGCTTGTCGGAATCCCGTCCTGCCCAATAAAAGGCACGGCCTGCTTCTCCGGCCATACCAGCAAGATTGAGCCCGGAGAAAGCGGCGCCTTGACCTGACGTGGCAGCACTTGCCAGACTCGGCCCGGAAACCGCCTCGCCAATCCGGACGAAGCCTTTCAAGATGGCGAGCCGGGGGACTTTTCGAATCACGCGTTTTGTCACATCGTGCGGAAGGCGCATGATCCTGGCAAGTTGAATGGAGGCCTGAAGATCCACACGGCTGCCGAGATCGGAGCCATATGTCGTGTTGAGGCGAAAATCAAAGCGATCTTCGTGTAACAGCGGTCGAGCAATAGCTGCGATTGCTCTTGAATCGCGTCCGGCCGATAAAAAAATCTTATAGGACGAATATCGTTTGGAGAGTCCCCAAAGGAGCCTTCGCGAGTGCTCAACAATGCGCTCCGCTCCTGTCGCTCCATGCTCGAATTGTTCGAATGGATGGGTAGGCCAATGCCGGACGGCATTAAATGAATCGAGATCGAGATAGTGATTCGGCAATAACCTTTGCACACCTTTAAAAGCCGTTAGTCCGAACGAATAAAACCTCTGCCTCGCCGGCAGGTCGAAGGCACGACTGATCTCAATATCTCGTGCGGCATCAGGGATGAGGTTATGACTCGTCGCCACCACTTCTGCCGAAGGACTAAACAACACGGAATGCGTGGGCCCCGGATACACGCGCCGAAACGGTTTCTTACCATCTCTTCCAAATATGACGCCGATCCACATGCCCTCGAAACCTTCTTCGCTCATCGATGTGCCCGTGGCCGTTCTTCCGAAAAGAATTCGCTCCACGTCCTGAGAGCTCGGCTGTCCCCGCACGGGCAGGTTAATCATTTCCTCCGGAAAAACAGCTTGCCCTTCGCGCAGATAAAGCTGAGGCTGAAAAATCCAGCCAATAAAATGGCCCTCGCTGCAATGTAGCCGACACACATGCGTTTGGGGATGAGCGCCCAGATGCCAGCCCTCGTAGAAATACTGATCCCAGGATTCCGGAATATATTCTCGGTGAGGCGTAAGCAGCCATTGCCGGAACAACTCTTGAACCGGCAATGGTGTCATGCGATCGAGAGCGTCAAAATTCGTTTTTTCAGGAAATCCGTATTCAACCGTATCTTGATTTTGCAGTGAGGGGATGGACGTCATAATCAACTCCTGTCAGAAGAACATTAATGCAATCCTGCCCAGATACATGCTGCCATTGCGGGAAAAAATAGAGGGTCGCAATGATTTCATGCAGCTCATTCATAGATCAACTTCCCGGTTGATGTATTTTCTTCGGCACCAAATAAGTGATTCTACAGTTCCAGATAACTCCAAGATTCAAGTGCCGAAGTCTATCGGTGGTTTCAGAAATCGTCGGATCACGGTTTACCCGAGTACCCCAGCTTCCAAACAACCAACCGTCAAAACCGGTAAAATAAATGACATGGATTAGCAAACATTTAGCTCCCTTCTTCTGCATAGCATGTCAAAAATGAAGGTTATCCTGAAGACGGGAGCTACCAGAGGGAGCATTAGGGGTTTGCACTCTTTTTCAGTTTTTTTGCCAAAGGGATATTTCATGTAATTCGCTCCAGCCTGTAGCCATTCTCCTGGTTTCTCCTGGACGTGGAGGGCAGACGGATATTCGCGCCAACATAAAAAGCTATTGCAAAATCTCCTGACATTCGCCAGAAGCACGGATCTCAACGTTAAACATACCGGAGCAAACATGATCATTGAACGTTCTTCCATGTCCAGGCCCATGCTGGACATAGCGTGTTTCGTCTTCCTATTTTGCCTTTTCATCGCCTTTTATGCAGCCCCGACGGAGGCATGCACCACTATTATTGTGGGCAAGGAGGCCACCGCGGACGGGTCGATCATCATTGCCCGCAACGAGGACAACGCCGATGCTTCCGGCGTCCAGAACATCGTCCGCCACCTGCCCCGCAAACAGGCCGGCCTGTTTCGAGCCACCGACAATGATTTCTCCTGGCCCATGTATCCCAATGCACTCGGATACACGGCTTTTCCCAAATGGCAATCTCAAATCCAGAACAATCCGTCCTTCGAGGAAACCGGAGTCAACGAATACGGCGTAGCCATCTCGGCCACGGAAACCATCTTCAACAGCGAAGCCGTCCTGTCTGTTGATCCCTATGTGCAGGGAACCGGCCTGACCGAGGATTCCATCCCCTCGGTGATCCTGCCCTATGCCACGTCGGCCCGGGAGGGCATCCGTCTGCTGGGACACATTATCGAGACGACCGGAGTCAGCGACGAGGGATTTGGCGTGGCCCTGAGCGACCGCAACGAGGTCTGGTACCTGGAAACCGCCTCCGGCCATCACTGGGTGGCCCAGCGGATCCCCGCGGACAGCTATTTCGTCTCCGCGAACCAGGGGCGTTTCCAATCCGTGGATTTCAATGATCTCATGAACGTCATGTCCTCGCCCGGTTTTCTGGACTTCCTGCGGCAGCACGACCTGTATCAACCGGAACAGGGGCCCTTCAATTTCTTTACCTGCTGCATCAGCGACGGCGAACACGACCGCACCTACAACTATCCCCGGGTGCGCGAACTGATGAAGCTCTACTCCGGAATCGAATACGACCGTGAGGACGGACTGTACCCGGTGTTCGTCCGCCCCGAGCGCAAACTGACCGTCCAGGACGTCGCCCAGGGCCTGCGCAACCGCTACCAGGGCACCGCGCATGATCCCTACATGCACCAGAACCCCAAGGAACCCTACCGACCCATCAGCGTGATGCGCGCCTCCATGTCCCACATCACGCAAACCCGGCCGGACATGCCTCTCGACATCGCGGTCATCAACTACATCGCACTGGGAATGCCGGATCTCGGGGTGTACATGCCTTTCTACCAGGGTCTGGTCGACCTGCCTTCAGCCTACCAGGGCGCCACCGGCCAAATCGACGATCACTCCATGTTCTGGCGTTCCCGCAAGATGCAGGCTTTGGTTCTGCAGGATTATCCCCGCCTCGCCCCCGCGGCGCATCAGGCCATTGCGGAATTCGAGGCGGACCTTGCGGCGAAACAGGCAGTCATGGACGCCCGATACCTGACGCTCTGGCAAAAGGACAAAGACGCGGCCCGGATGTTGATCCAGGATCTGACCGACCAGGCCGTGGCGGATCTGGAACAAATGCTGGACGGTTTGATCATCCGCTTTGCCGAGGAGCTGAATCTGGATCTGGAAACTTTGTCGAACGAGCAGTTTTTTGAGCTGATCATGGACACGGAGAAAAAGTTTCACTTCCACGGGGCCTGATGAGTTTCAGGCGTCCGGCAATGATTCGATGAAGGAAATCCTGACAGTCAGATAGAGTAGTTACTTCAAATCGCAATCGAAATCGCAATCGAAATCGTCTGTCCGTACCAGGGGGCGCACTGGGGTGCGGCGGTCCCGGGAGGCCGCTGAATACAACTTTCGCTGAGGAAATTATGGATCGCAGAACGTTTTTGAAGGTCGCTGCCGTCGGGGCAATGGCCGGTGGAATCCAGGGAGTGGCGGGACCGTTTTCAGCTTTGGCCCGCTCCGGTTCCGATTCGGATGCAGGCATCAGGTACGCCGTTGCGGACAGTCATTTTCACTACGTGGATTTTCTGCAGAAGACCGAGGGGATGGACGCCTTGTTGCAGTCCATGGACGCGGCCGGCGTTGCGCACATCATGTTTTCGGGCATGCCCCTGATCAAGAAATGGGACGCGGCCGAGCCGGAAGAACCCGGGTATTATCTCGACGACAACGGCAGAACCTACTGGTATTCGGCCACTGACTTCATCGTGGCCCGGCGCTGCCTGGAGTTGCCCGACCAAGTGCGTTCCCGCTTCCACCCCTTCATCTGCGGATTCAACGCTACGGACAAGCATGCCGTGCTCCACGTGGAGCGGATGCTGGAGGAGTATCCGGGCCTGTGGCAGGGCATCGGCGAGGTCTTCGGACACCGGGACGACCTGACCAACCTGACGTACGGGGAAACGGCCCGGGCCAACCACCCTGCCCTGGATTCAATTTATGAGCTGGCCGCTCAAAGGAATCTGCCCGTCAGCCTGCACAACAACGCCACCTCCCGCAATCGACTGGACCGTCCAATCTATGTCCACGAAGTGCAGGAAGCGCTGACCAGACACCCCAAGACCGTGATCATCTGGGCCCATGCCGGGCTGTCGCGGATGCTGGATCTGGATCAGGTCGCATATACCGGGTTGTTGCGCGAAATGCTCGCCAGGCACGACAACCTGTACATCGACCTGTCCTGGATCATCTTTGAAAATTACGTCCAGGCTCCGGACCAGGAACCTCGCATTCGCAACGAATGGCTGACCTTGATCTCGGACTTTTCCGACCGCTTTATGATCGGCTCGGACAACGTCGGTCACTTCGCCACGTACAACCGGAACATCGTCAAATACTACAGCTTGCTGGACGCCCTGAGTCCGGACAAGGCCCACAAATTGGCCTTGACCAATTTTCTGGGTCTGTTGCCCGGATAATCATCATCTCTTGCCCTTCATTGCCATTTTTGAAGAAACACCCTCAAGGACTACGCGTCTTTCGACAATAATGTAGCGTCTCGATACGGATCGCTCTGATCTGGAATCCTGAACAAATCATATTTGTGCGGGTTTCTCCTGCCCAACAAGGTCAGATTTGGGCATGGTGCGATACTTGCTCAAAGCTGGTCCGACAACGCCTGGTTGTTCTACTGACTTGCCGTCCACTTTTGATTTGCCGCCTTGTGCTTATGCGGCGATATCCTTCAAGGAGACTGACTTTGAGGAACTACTCCATTCTTTTCCTGCTTCATCTCGTAATGTTCGTGGCTTTGGCCGTTTTGCTCAGCGTGTCAGGTCCCGGGCAAAGTCTTGCGACACTGAAGTGGGCCTTGTCGCTTTGTGCGGTAATCAGCCTTGGGGCCATTGCCTTTGCGGGCTTTCGAGATGCCAAAGCCGGGCGGCAAACGCGGGAAATCCTGCAGACCGTCACTGATGATCACGAAAAGATCCTGCGCGACAACGACTTGCCGAATATTGACGGATTGCGGCCGCATCTGCTTGCGGTTGCCGGCAGAATCGACAAGCTGGTGAAGATGATTCAGGAAGAGCAAGCCAAAAGTGATGATTTGCGGGCCAGAATTCAGGTAGGCGTCAAAACCCTGGACGAGGTGCTTCAGGGAGCGGAATCCTCGCGTTGCCAAACCATTCTTTCAGCAGTGGACGTGCTCAAGGAAGCCACGGAGGGCATTCTGCGGGAATCCGACAAGCTCAGGAACGCCGTGCATCATGCAAACATTGGTGCGACGGATCAGCAGAAGTACACTTCCGAAGCCGCCACGGCCATGGAAGAAATGAACGCTTCCATACTTGAATCCGCGAAAAACGCTGAAGACGCGTCCAAGGATTCGGCTCAAGCCAAGGCACGAGCCGAATCCGGTTCCAGGATCGTCCAGGAAACCCTGGCCGCGATCACCGCGGTCTCTGAAAAAAGCGACGAACTGTCCGTCTCCATCATCGAGCTTGGCGGACAGGCCGAATCCATCGGCAAGATCATCGACGTCATTTCCGGCATTGCGGACCAGACCAATCTCCTGGCCCTGAACGCCGCCATCGAGGCCGCACGCGCGGGAGACGCCGGCCGAGGATTCGCCGTGGTGGCTGACGAGGTTCGCAAGCTGGCCGAAAAGACCATGAACGCCACCCGGGAGGTCGGGCAGGAAATCGAAACAATTCAGACCAGAGTGCGTCGAGCCGTGGATCAGGTCAAACAGACCCGCGAACTCGTGGCCAAAAGCGTGGTTCTGTCCGGAGAATCGGGCCGCTCCCTTGAAGAAATCGTCTTGCTGTCCCAGCATTCCTCGGACCGCACCGGCTCCATCGCCGAGGCCGTGGGACAGCAGTCGCTGGTCAGCGAGGAGATCTCCAGAACCCTCACTGAAGTCAGCACCATCTCTTCCACCACCCAGTCGGACATGTCCGACTCCGTTGCCCAGATCGAGAGCCTTGCCAAACGCGTGGACGACCTGACAACCCTGAACCTGGTCTTTGAACGAATCGGCCACGGGCAGGTCCAAAAACTGATTACCGATCTGGCCAGATCCGAGTCCATCCTCTCCCTGCGGCAGGCGGTCCAGGAGCAGGCCTTGCGCAAGGTCATCCGTGAACAGGATGACCTGGAACTGCTCTATGTCACCGATGCCCGCGGAGTTCAGATCGTGGCCAATATCCCACGCCCGGGCATGGAATCGGAAAAAGATCGAAAGGTCCTGGGAAAAGACTGGAGTGGCCGTCCCTGGTTCTTTGAAGCCATGAAAAATCCCATTCCCTATATTTCCGGAGTCTATACCTCCCAGGCCTCGGGCGAACCGTGCATCACCGTATCCACCACGTTCAAAGACCATCAGGGCCAGGTCCTCGGAGTCGTGGCCGCGGATGTCCGGGTCAACAAGTCTCCTGTTTCGGAAACCAGGGTTCAAAGTCATCCGCGCCATGCCGGAATGAAGCGAATGTGTGATTGAATAGTGAACCCGTCCAAAACTAACGATATAGGATTATCAAAGTGGTACGGCACCCACCAGCCCCGATGAGGTTAATTTCGTCAGACAAAACGGCGAGTGCGAGTACGGCGTTCGTGGTGCTGGCAGCGCTATGCTGGGGGCTGTCAGGCGGGATCGGTGGGATTCTCATGGCCAACGGCTGGAACGCGTTCGTGGTGTCGCTCTACCGAGGCGCGATCGGATTGTTGTTTGTTCTCGTCTGGCTGGCGTTGCGTCCGCGCGGCAGCGGATTGGCAAATCGCAGATTATGGTTCTGGTCGGCGATTGCCGGTCTCGGCGTAGCCGGCAATTTTTCTTTCTATTTTGTGAGCATCGCAGAGGGCAGCGTCGCGGTCGCGGCGACCCTGATGTACTGCGCACCAGTATTCGTCTACCTCGTGTCCTTCGCGCTCAAACTTGAAAGACCCACCCCGCTCAAGTGGGCCTCAATCGTAATGGTCATGCTCGGCGTCGTGCTGCTGACAGGTGTTTACGATATTGACGGCGGCCGCGTCACGCCCATCGCCGTCGGCGCCGGGCTGCTATCCGGGCTGTCCTATGCGGTATTTATTTTCGGCTTCAAGTATGCGGCGCCGCACGGCAGCCCGCAGGCAATTCTCGTGATCGCATTCGCGGTGCTCGTCGCCATACTGATCTGGCCGAGCGATGCTGACCAGGCCGTTGCCATGCTGAGCACGCCGAGTTGGCCACTGTTCCTAATACTGGGGGTGCTTGGCGCGGGATTGTCGTTTATTTTTTATATCGTCGGCCTGAAACACACCGCGCCGGCCGTGGCCTCAATTGTAGCAATGGTCGAGCCGGTCACCGCATCGCTCTTCGGTGTCGTTGTTTTGAATGAAAGGCTGGCTGGTCCCCAGATTTTCGGCATGGGGCTGATTTTAATCACCGTCACCGCGCTGAGCGTCTATTCAAGCGCTCGACGGGCAAGGCTGTGATTTTGTTTGGCAGACTGTCCCTGACGAGGCTTGGCAGAAACGTAATGCTCGCACGGATTCCGCAATCTCCATGATCCTGGATCTAATTCCGGCCTAGGGAGAAGATTCACCCTATCCGATCAGCAGTTTTGTCCCTTGAAATACAAAAAAGCCCCCCGAAATGTTTCATTCGAGGGGCTTGTCTATGAGTCAATAGCAACATCTATTGGGGCATCAATTTCAGATTCAACCTCTCTTGACGCCTTTTTTCTTCCAAAGCTGCATCTCCTGCATCTTTTTTTTACGTGCCTTGGAAAGAGCCTTGGCAATTAAAGCCGTTCCCTTCTTGTATCCCCATTTTTCCCGATATTCTTCTGGGGTTAAATCGTGAGTGGCCAAATGCTTTTTGGTGAGCACCTTGAAGTTCTTTCCACATTCCATACAAGTAACTGATCTTTCCTTGATGGCTTTTTTCGGATCGCCTGTCGATTCTAGATGCGAATCAACCATGGTTACCGGATCATTCACCACAACGCCACGCAAACTTGCAGCCAGATTGGTGACCATACTCATCATTTCTTCTTCGGTCATGGCCCTGATTGAAGCTTGAGCTTTCACTATCTCCAGTGCTTGCTTGACATAATCATCCATCTTTAAATCCTAGTCGTTTGTGTTGAAGTTCGAAGCTAGTACATAGCAGGGATCGTGATTTTGTCAAACATTGAGTTTAAATCGTATAACTCGGTACATGCCGTGCAGGGGCATATCCCGGCACCGCATTCCTCGTGTCGCGGAAACGGGAGTACACACGTTGAGGCTGCATTTCGGTCTTCAGAATTCCCATCTCTTCATGGCAAAAGAGAAGAAGGGGACTATGGGACGAGAAGTATGAGACAGGATAAAGTTCTTGCTTTCGGATGGGTTCCGGGTCTGGTTGTGAGATGTGCTGAGTGTACGAATTATTTTGCATCTTGAACTTGGTTTTTGAACTGACTGTCAAAATGGACTTCTTCAACACTCAGTCAACGCTCATTTTCCTGATCTCGATCTTGGCCTGATTCTTCCTCGCTTTCGGCCATCTGCTGGATATAATTTTCTTCCGGCAAGGGGCTGAAGTCGTACTCAATATTATCTTCCGTCTGGACCTGCCGCGGATTTAACACATGGTCTATCGATGACGGTTTCTGGCCCTGCTCTGCTGGCTGATCAAAATCACCTGCCTGAAAATCGACTTGATCTAAAATCAGGAATTGTTCGTTTTGTTCGGCATTTAAGCTTAGCTCTTCCGTATCTATTACGTATTTATTATCATGATAATTTAAATTATGCTGGTTTTCGAGCTGTCCTGCCGGTTTAATCTGTTTCTCAGTACGTTCTTTCCCACGACGATACGTTTCAGAATCAAGTTTCATTTGATCAAGAATTCTTTTTTTTTCTAAAAAAATATCATATTCTTTTTGTGAAACTTCTTTATCATGTATAAAAGGCATCACTTACACCATATTTAGGCTTTAAGAACAGGAACAACTTTCATAAAGTCACGGCGCGGAACGCTTGCGCGATTGAACATGGCAACTGCAGCAAACGGCTCACAAAGGATGTCGTTAAGTTCGTGCATCGCGATTATTGGAGATGAAACGACATCATTGCGATGCATGTTCATTGTATCTTTATTGCTAGGAATCTTTTTCTTGGATGGCTTCATTGACACTTCGTGTTCTGCTATTTCCGTGTTGGAATCATCGTTTTGTCGATTACTATTATTTTCATCAAAATGATGACAATTCAATAAATTACGACATTCAATATTGGCGTCCATGGGGACGACCTTCCCATGTAGATTTCTTAAGCTCAGCATGCTTCCAAAACGATTTTGCAAATATCTGTATGTTTGCGAAGAACTTTTAAAACTTATCAATGATTTGAACTGTCCAATGAAAGCATCGGCGTCGCCTTTTCCGAATTTAATTGACAATTGTTCATAAGTCTGCACGGAAACGACAAATATGATTCCAAGCATGCGTGCAAAAGATGCCATCTGCATATCAGAGCGTGTCAAAATATTCTGGGCATCGTCTAGAAAGAATGCCACTGGTGTCTGGCCTTCTTGTTTATACCACTCCTCCCCACGATGAGAAGCGTAACGATACAAACGTAATTTCATGAGGGCTGTTATTGCGGTGGATGCCTTCCCGTAACGATAGCTCGGCAGGTGCAGGCCCACGCGCCCACCTCGGAACACGGTGGTGATATCAAACCCTGTGTCGTTATGACACCATTTTTGCAAGTCATCATCTTTCAATAACATATTAATCCAAGAATTGAGCATTCCAACAATTCGCATTAATGAATGGTCTCCCAGCTTATCAAATAAATGCAAAAAGTGTTTTGCGGCATCATCTATCTGTCGCCATTTCGAACGAACATCAATTCTGAATTTCAGGTTATCGTCCCTTTCAGACAAAATATTTTTTTGATGTGCCAGAATTCTTGCCACTTCCAAACGATAATTTTTGCTGTTTATCATTTTGTACAGATTAGAAATATTCCATGTACACATTTCTCGATCATAATTGCTGGCTGCATGTAATAAAATCCCTGCCTGCAACAGCAGCATTTCAGCGTCTTGAAATATGGTGGACTTTTCCTTTTTCTTGTCAGAAATCGTTGAAACAAACGCTTCAACAACATCTTCTGGCAACAAACCTTCCATAAGAGCAATCTTTATATTCGATTCAGGAGATATTAACGTATAGCCTTCAATATTTATTCCTTTTGCCAATTTCCCGGAGCCATCCACCACAAAAATGCCAGTATTATCCACTGAACCGACAATTTTTTGAATCATCGGATAAAAAATACCACTTGTCTTTCCTGTTCCATCCTGACCGAATATGAACACGTGATCCTTCATATCTTCCATGTCCAATCCCATGGGCAAACCCGCATCAGGAGCCAGCCTGTCGCCTCTCTCGCTGCGCAAAACACCCATTGCGACGCCCAACTCCATGAACGGACTGTGGCGATTGCGGATCGCCTCCTGATTTTGTTTTCGCCTTGCTTCTTGGCCCCATTTCGGAGCCTGGGCGAAACTGCCGAGTTGCAATGGTCTTCCCGACCTTCGCGTATTGAACATTGCCTGATTTATATATGGCAACGCACCGGAAATAACTCCGCTTGCAACAACTATGAATAACAAATTATCGCCAGTCGTGATCATGAACATCAGCGTAATGAATGCAATGAAAACGGAAAGTACGGTAATCCACATCATCACAGTATAATATGCGGAAACAACAGAAAAAACAATTAACAGCGCAACACTGCCAATGTAGGAAGCATCATGAAGATTAAGCAAATTCGTCAGAAAAAAGGCATACGCAGGCGCAAAAACCGTCAGAAAACATAAAACACTGGTTATGAAAAATCCTCCAACAGGTACGCTGCCAAGTGTTACGTCCCCCCATGGATTACGTCCGGCTTCAGACAGTCCGTCACCATAACCAATCCCGAAACCATTCTTATCTCGCAAATCATGCGGCAATCTATCATCATCAGAGTAGCTTTCATGTTTGGTCAACCTCCAAGCTTCGGCTTTTGCCGCGGTGGCAACCAGTTCCTGAACATTTTTTCTGCCCATGATAAGTGTTTCCTTTGTATTCAATTGCATTGGCGCACTCATATCTTTTCTAGAATATTGCAAACAATCATTACATGTACGCTTTCCATGCCGCAATCCATCTCTTTTTCATCATTTTTTGCCTGAATAGCCGCAACTATGGCATTCCGAGTCACATCGTGAATTCGTTCAACATATTCCCGACGTATTACGACAGCATCTTGTTCACTTATCTCATCTATGGAAAGCGCCTGTTCAGGCAAAAAAACATTCGCTCCCGCATCATGGAAGACTTTCAAAACATAGAAATCCGCCGTGTTCATATTTTCAAGTTTAAGCATATTCTCAGCTGAACGCGTTAATGCCGGCTCTCCCCATGCGGAAATGAGTTCAGTAATTTCCATGGACAGGTTGAACGAAATTTCCGACTCAGAAAACGTCAGCATGTTTTTTTCAAAAGCAGACTTTCCGTGCAGTTCAACTTCCGTCCCTCGAATTATGGCCGTAATGTCGCCAAGCTCATAATATTCATATTTTTTTGTTTTTTCACTTTTGTTGAAATTAATGTCATATTGATACTGATCATCGTGAAACGTCGTCTCCACGGGACCTGAATTCCAGCGTTCAAATGCAACAAATACACTGTCCCGGGTCCAAATACTGGCGCTGTTTATGGTTTCAGCGTTTCTCAATGTGGTGACGAGCCCAAAAGGCAACAAAAATGAAATGATGGTAAACAGTAACATCATCCGAAGCGCGAGGCGTCTGCGCAATAAAATACGAATATTTTCCGCCGCAATCCTTGAACGAATCTTCTCGAATTGGATGTTGCCGTCTGAATCAGGAGTGCGATCCTCAATATCCGAATGAAGATGCCAACATGGATCGTGTTTTGTTGCAATTAACTCTCGAGGAAAAATCCAGTTACCAATTGCCTGGAACAAATCTCTTCTTCTCAAGCCAAGCATTTTCTCACTCCGTTGCTATTGACAATTGATAGTAAATAATAAAAAAATAAATTTAGTTGATAACTACTTGAAATTTTATACTTGATTTTAAAAAATAACAAGTAAATTTTAATTTTTCTTATTATACATATCAATCGCAGAAATTATTGTGTCTAAATTGCTTTTTGGAAAAAAAACAATCTATTGATTAAAATCGAAATCAATTATTTCAATGTACATTGAATGAATAATTTTTATATCGTCAAATTAATTTAACATCATTAATTATTTAATCTATATCACTAACGCCATCTTTATATATAGAACTAATAACTAAATTGAATCATAATTTTAACATGAGGTTCATAATGAATCGATACCGCACCTTGTTATTTCTCATTTTCCTTGCGTTGGTTCAGACCGGCTGCATCCAGCATGTAAATCAAAGGGTTCAACAAATTTCACCACCTTTTGGACTACTGCCATCTCATGCAGCTCAACTTTTCCAGCGGTGGCTGGGGGATGAAATATTTGAAATCGCCACAATGGATGACTTGAAGAAAATTGAGGAAGCTTTCCGTATGCCTCCATACGACTCAAAAAAATGGCAAACTGAGGACTACCAGTATATTGTGAGACACTGGTCGGCAGCTTTTCCAAATTCAACAATTGCCACGTATATTCTACATGTCCAGACAGACAACGGCTCGTACTGGCGACCTCTTCGTGCTTCTAAAGATCAGCGATTCTGGCGGCCCCTCCTGCTTACTGCACGTGAAATTGATGCTATTCTGACAAACGATGAATGGTTTGTCGCCAGCGACAAAGCAATGAACGGATATAGTGAAATCAAAAAACCCAGTTCTGTTCCGACCACCATACCTGCCTCCATTGCATCGACACCGAAGCCAGGTACGAACCCTGCTTCTTCAAAACAAGGCCATTCTGTTTCGAAGCCGGAATCAATGCATTCACCGACGCCAAAAGCAGTACCCAAACGAGACCCTGCTCCGGATTCATTACCGACTTCTGAAGACGTATCCGAGCCAGAGACCATGACCAGGGAAAATCTCTTCGATTGAACATGTACGAAACGAAATAGTCTGCCCTGAAAATAGATCAACTATTTAAAATTGTTTGACATTTTTTCTATTTCGTAGTACATTTTCAACCAGTTACTGCAGTATTTCTGTAATAAGCCGGTCGAAAAATCACTGATTTTGGAGTGACTATGAAGGCGAAAAAGAAAAATTGTAATCAAGGCAACTTCCTCTATCCGGATTTGTTGAAACAACTCAATCCCCATCATTCTCTGCTTCAACTGGCTAAACAGATCCCTTGGCAGCACTTCGATGATGAGTTTACGGTTTACTACAGCGAGAAAGGGCGCCCAGCAAAACCAATCCGGCTCATGGTCGGGTTGATGATCCTCAAGCAATT
>NZ_FMXO01000027.1 GCF_900104215.1 Desulfonatronum thiosulfatophilum
TCCGAAGAAAAGCGATAGCCCCTATCAACGACGGATCGCCCGTGAGCGTTTTCGCCGTAGAGCAGGAATAGAGCCGATAATTGGTCACCTGAAACAGGATCATCGCTTGTCCCGAAACTACCTGAAAGGGGTTCTCGGCGACGCGATCAACCTGTTCATGGCTGCCGCGGCATTCAATTTCAGGAAGTGGATTCGGAAGTTCGAACACTTTTTTGCCCTTTTTACGCTTTGGCTGTTTTTCGGCACCACAACCCGTCAGCCTTCTATGATGATCCTGTAACGAAAATATCGGATTTTTCAGGCTCGACTAACTATCAGCACATTTGATAGCATGCATGAAGTGGTCCGGCTTGTCTCGATTTTTCGGCATTGCCTGTCTGACTGAGTCAGGATTCGTTCATCGAACCATTGCCGGACGCTTGAAGCGCCAAGTGATGTTTATTCACGATGGTTCGATGCTACGAAGCCGACGAAGGAGTTGCGAGGCCGAAAAATCGAGACAAGCCGGACCGCTGGTGAGTAGTTGCTTTTTTTGAAACAAAGATATTGTGATGACGGTTATGGAGATATTTCCCCGTTTGCTCGTTGCCCCGCCGGATGACTCGGCATGGCAGGATCCCCAGGCTGCCGCGCGGCGTCTTCAGGGCGAGGTGGCGCATCAGGCTTTGGCTTTTCTGGAGCCAGGCGAAACCGACGAGGCCGGGATTTTCCGGCGACTGCGCCAGGCTCGGACCCTGCTTGGCGTGCACCCCGAGCAGGTGGATGTTCAGCCGCTGGTTGCCGTAATCCGCCGTACCTTGGTACATCCGTTGATTGCCTCGCTGTTCGCCGCGGATGCTTGGGCTCTGCCCGAACAGGAGATCGTCATTCCGGGTAAGAGCGCGGCCGAGCCGCATTCCCTGGTTCGCGTCGACCGACTGGTCGTGCTCCCGGACGGCTCCCTCTGGGTGCTGGATTTCAAGCTTGGGCTCGGGGATTCGGCCGGGGATCAGGCCCAGGTCCGGAACTATCAGCGGCTGCTGGCCAACATGTTCCATCGCCCGTGCCAAGGCGCCATTGCCTATCTGGAGACGGCGGACGTCACCGTTCTCAATCCTCAGGTTCCTGGTACAACAGACGGATCTTCCCAGAAAAAATCTCCCTTGCCGGGCCTTTCGGCCCAAGATCATAATTCAGAAAACATCCCGGAACCCATCACCCCGATCCGCGTCTTTCCGCTGCAGGCGGATCTGATCGCCCTGCTCCATGATGCGATTCTGGAGAGGACCAAACCCGATCACCAACTGGGAATGACCGACATCCAGGTCATCTTTCCCCACCGTCGCCCCGGGATCTTCCTCCACCAGCGCCTGGCCCGCTCCATCGGCGTTCCTTTCCTGCCGCCGCGCTGCCTGAGCCTGGAAGACTGGATTCTCCGTCAGGCCTGCCTTGCGTCAGATGATCCCCCGGCTCCGGCTTCGCTCCTGGATCAAGCCTGGCTCCTGCACACGATCCACCAAATGCCCGGATTCGAGCATTTTGCGGCCGGCAAAGAGGAAGACGCGACCTGGCATCGGTTCCTGCCCTGGGGAGTGCGTCTGGCCAAGGTCCTGGATGAACTGGACCGGGAGCTGGTCACCGCTGAAAATGTCAGCCACCCGCCGGATGATTTGCCCTCCCTGGCCGCGGATCTGCTGGCCAATCTCGGCGATGTGCAGACGCAGTTCCATGCCGGGCTCGCCGAGCGCAACCTGACCACCTCGGCCAATCTGGCCTCGCAAATTGATCTCGACGCCTGCGAAACATCAGGACCGACGTATCTATGTGGGCTCTTTGCACTGACCCGCTCCGAGGCGGCACTGATCCAGGCCCTGCGCCAAAACGGCGCCCAACTCTGGTGGCAGACGGACCGTCCGCTGCCCGAACCGTTGCAACGCTGGGCCGGGGAATGGCGAGCTGAACTGGAATGGGTTTTCCAGGATGACGCCGTTCCCGACTTGGGGACAAAGTCCACCCGGGCTTCAATGCCGAAGCCCCCAGCATTCATCCTGGCCCACGACCTGCATTCCGAACTCCGCCATCTTGCCGATGAGGCCGCGACCTGGAACGCTGAGGAGCATGTGGCCGTCATCCTGCCGGATCCGGCGCAGCTTCGCCCTCTGCTGGCCCATCTGCCTTCGAACAAAAACGTGAACATCACTCTGGGTCTGCCCCTGGAGCGCACGGCCCTGGGCACGTTGCTGCACACCCTGGTGCGCATCAGCCGGGACAGGCAGCTCACCGGCGTCGGCCCCGGGAGCCGGGATTATCTTGACTTGTGGCAGAATCCCTGGGTGCGCGGCATCCTGCCGGAAGGCGCCCTGGGCTTGGTTCGCCAGGCTGTCCGCAACCGGGTCAAGCCGTATCTGGATACCGACGACATGGCTTTCGTGTTGCGGCAATGTTCCATTCAGGCCGAAGTCATGGGGGAGACCACGGCGGTCGATCTCTGCAAGCTGTTTCAGGAAGCGATGAATTTATCGAGTTTGCGGGAACTGGGCGGCTACCTGCAACGGTTGCTGACCCTGCTCCACGCCCACGACAAAGCGCCCTCGTCCCGGGAAATGCCCCTGGAGATGCACGTCGTGCATGCCCTGCATATGCGAATCCTGCCGACCCTCGATCTGGCCCTGAGCCGGGACCAGCTTCTGCCTGCCGCGGCCCTCTGGAGCGTATTCTGGAATATTTTGAGTCTGGAACGAGTGCCGTTCAGCGGCGAGCCGGTGACGCCCTGGCAGGTCATGGGGTTGTTGGAAAGTCGGCTGATGTGCTTCGACCGGGTCGTCATTCTGGAATGCGTGGAAGGCGTGCTGCCCAGAGCAGGCGCGCCCAACCCGCTCCTGCCCGAGGCGCTGCGCCCTGCCCTGGGTCTGCCGCCGGGCCATGCCGACGAACAGATCATCCGCTATCATCTGCGGCGACTGATGGCCTCGGCCGGCGAAGTCCGCATCTACAGCCGTCAGGGCATGTCCCCGAACCTGCTGGAAGGCAAGACGATTCCCAGCCGGTACTGGGAACAGGAACTCTGGAACCTGGAAAAAGAGCATAAATGTCTGCTCCAGAATACCATCCAACGGGTTCCCCTGGACCTGGACCTGCAGCGCGTCACGGCCGCATTGCCCGAGAAATCCTCATTTCTTTCCCGGCTGCACCAGCGCCTGAACAAGGGGCTTTCTCTCTCCGCGCTGAACATTTATCTGAGCTGTCCGCTTCGTTTCTTCAAGGAACAGGTTGCCAATTTTCCGCCCCGCCACGACCCACGTCAGGATCCCGCGGCCATGATCATGGGCGATGCGGCCCACCGGATTCTGGAGCAACTCTTACGACCGTATTGCAACTCCAGAGTCACTCCACGTAATTTGATTCCGGATTTCGAAATAATCTGGGACGAGGTCATGCCCGAACTGCTGCGGGATGTCCCGCTTTCGCCGGCAGCACGTTTTTTCCAGGTTCGTCTGTTGCGGGAATTGCTGTTGAACTATCTGAACAAGTCGGACCGGGCCGTGCATCTGCTGGCAATCGAAGAAGCAGTAGAGCGACACCTGCCGGGCCAAGCCGCGATGATTCGCCTGAACGGTCGTTTGGACCGGGTCGACCAGGACGAGGCCACCGCGCTGCCGCTTATTCTGGACTACAAGACCGGCAGCGCGCCTCAAAAAAGCCCGCACAAAATACAGCGGCTCATTGCCCTGGCCGAGGAGCTTGAACTGCTTCCCCCGGATCAGGAATCCACCAGCCAGGCGGGGTTGATTCGGATCAAGGAAGAAATGCAGTCCATTCAGCTTCCGGGATATCTCTATCTGTACAATCGCCCGGCGACATGCGGGTATCTGTATATTGGGGAGTGGAATTCCAGAAATATCTTTGCTCCGTTCAACCAGCAGGGCAAAAAGAACGTAGTCGAACAAAATCTTCAAATTTTTCTGCACTGGCAGGAAACCAGTCTGCCTGGGATTCTAGAATGGCTTGGCCGACACATCCTGGAAGCTCCCTTCTTCCATCCCGCCTGCCAACCCCTATCCTGCGCCTATTGCCCCTGGCGGACCACCTGCCTATGGGCCATGGAAGAATGAATCATATATCGCAGATTTCGCAGACTACAGAGATGATTTGCAAGTTACAAAAAAATAATCTGCGTAATCTGCGGTTAATTCTTATCCTCAGACGCTAGCAACCAAAAAGCCCGACTGAAGCGAGATCGCTCCAGCCGGGCCTTCATTTCTCCGATTCGGATTTCCTACCGGTTGCGCAACGTGTTGCGGATGTGCATCTGGGCGACGGCCGTGTCTTCGCACTGGGAATACCAGTACGTGCCGGTATCCACGTTGGATTCCGAGATGGCCCTCATCACCGGCCTGACGTGCGGCAGGGTCTGGCCCCAGGGCAGCACCACGTAGGCCATTATCCACACCATAACCAGCCCCACGACCAGGCCGAGCCAGCCGCGCAGGTTTCCACCGTGCTTGCGCCCCGTGCGATTATTCGTGTTCGTCGCCTGCATGTTTTTTATCCTTGGCATTTCCTCGCGGAGGTTATCCCATCATCAGGCTTTCGGTAACGTGCGGGAAGACCACGAAGTACATCAGATAGGCCACGACCAGGGTCAGCACCAGGTTCAGGCTCTGCCCGCAGACGTACAGAATGACCGGCTTGCCGCCCTTGAAGTGGTGGGCCATTTCCCGGAAGTTTGAAGACAGGCCGATGCTAGCGAAGGCCAGGATGAAGAACCATTCGCGGATCGGACGGGTGAAGCCGCGCAGCACGCCTTGATCGATCATCACATCTCCGGCCGTGCCCATGCTGATCAGAATCCAGGAAAAAATGATCGAAGCGGCGATGAAGCCCAGCACGAACTTCGGAAAGCGGTACCAGATCTCCATCTTGCTGACGCTCTGGCCGGGCACGCAGTCCACCCGGGCGCACCAGTACACGGCCACGCCGAAGGCGATCACGCCGATGAGAATGTTCTGGATCATCTTAACCGTGGCGGCCACGAACATTCCCACTTCACCAAGGAACGCGCCGGCGGCCACAACCGCGCCGGTGGAGTCGATGGTTCCCCCAATCCAGGCTCCGCCCAGGACCGGGTGCATTCCTACGGAAACGATGAAGGTGGGCAGGGCGATCATCATGATCGCGGTGAAGAGCATGGACATGCCAACGGCAATGGTCAATTCCTCTTTCTTTGCCCGGCAGGCCGCCGCCGTGGCGATGGCCGCGGAGACGCCGCAAACGGACATGTCCGCGGAAACCGTGATGTTCAGAGTCTTGGACTCCATTTTCAGGACCCGCTGCCCGAAGATGTAGGTCAGGATAAGTACCGTCGGAGTGACGACCCAAGCGACGACCACGCCGGCCTGACCGATGAGCAGGATCTTGCTGAACAGGATTTCCGCGCCCAGCAGCACCAGACCGGTCTTGATGTAGTACTCGGTCTGCAAGGCCGGTTTGAGAAAGTTCGGCACGCCCACGGTGTTGCTGATCAGCATGCCCCCGAGGATTGCCCAGATCAGGCCGCCAAACCCGTACTCGCGCATGGTGGTCTGATTACCGATCATCTCCGCCACCACGGCAAGGAGAAAAACAAACCAGAAGCCTTTCATGAGGTTGGCCGCGCCGATATCCATGAATCGGGCGCCGAAGGCGAAAAAGAGCGCGAAAATGACCATGATTCCCACCATGTAGGGAATCTTGTTGTAGGCCTGGACCGTGGCTCTGGCCCGCAGGCTGCCCCGCTCCTTCTCCCGGGCCTGACGCCACTCGCGGATGCCCGTCTCGGCCTGCTCATTGAGCTGTTCGTTGCGGAATCCTTCGTCCGCGGCCAGTTCCTGTGCTGCCCTGGCCCGCTCCATGGCGGCCTTGGTCGCCTCCTGGGCCTCCCGGTAGGCCGGTTCGGCCCTGGCCCGCCGTTCCGCCGCCGCGCTCTCGCTCAGGTAGAAGGCCTCCAGAGGGTTGTTGGACCAGCGGCCCGGCATTTCCAGCCACTTGGCGATGGATTTGGCATACGGCTCGTTGCGCGCTCGCAAGCCGGACATGGCGTCATTGGCTGCATGCCATTCAATGGTATGGAACGGCGCCCGGGCATCCTCGACGGCCATGGTCGCCTCGGCCTTGGCCAGCTTCTCATTCATATCCGCGGGCGGCCGGGGCAGAAAAATGAGCAGACCGACGGCCAGGATGATGAAGCCCAGCCAGATGGCCCACCAGTCTTCCTTCTTCCATAATTCGGACCATTCCCATTTTCCGCGATCAACTACAATATCAGACTGTTGTGCATTGTCTGCCATGCTGGTTCCTCCTTTTGAAACCAACTTTGACGGTGAATGGATCTGTTTTGAACACCAAGGGCGAGGATGAGCTCGCACCCGAGTCTCGTTCACATCCGGGACCATCCCGGCCATCACCGCAAAGCAAAGAGCAGGCCATGCGCGTTATAAAAATATCAATCATTAATTCAATAAGATATTGAGGGGTGCATTCTAAAAAGCCAACCTCGGTTACTGCAATCTTGAGTTGGCAATGCAAATGGCCATTTGCATTGCCAACTGAGAAATTTACCGTGTAGAGTAGAGCGCTAATTCCTTCGTCACTCAGGACTTTTACCGAACGCCTCGTCGCACGCGACTACTACGTGTCTACTGATATGCATTCCGGACATCAGCGCCCCCTCGTCGAACCGTACGTGCGGTTTTCCCGCATACGGCTCTCCGATGATCTTTCAGCCACAGGCATTCACAAGGAGTTGACGGCTTTTGTATCTCTTACGCAGGTAGACCAACCCCAGGCCTTGCAAGGCCGCATACAGCGAACCTTCACCCAGACGTCGGCTGCGCCGTTGGCTCCTGGTCGTCAGAAAACGACCAAACCGCTGCTGCACGTACCAATCCAACGCGCCAAAGGCT
>NZ_FMXO01000028.1 GCF_900104215.1 Desulfonatronum thiosulfatophilum
CGACAGTTCGTCTATGAAACCGGAGCTATGGACACCGGCAAGGGCAAGCAGCTCAATCCGGAAATTGTCAAACGCGAACGGAAGAAAGGCTACAAGCTAAGCCGCACCGACGTCTTCCGCCACCGCTGTCGATATTTTACTGATTCCGGCATCATCGGCTCCAAAGAGTTCGTGGCCGAGGTGTTCGACGAGGTAAAGCACCTGCTGGATTCCAAGGATGAGAGGAGGTTCACGCCGGTTGGCGGGATGGATGGGGTGTATTCGATGAAGCGGTTGGGGGTTGGGGGGTAATTGTTATCAGCTATCCGTTGCTTGGGAAGAGCAGGAAGGGACAGACTCAACTCTTTACTCTAAGATTCCCTCTGCTGAGAACTGACTTCACTGCCAATGCCAAGAGCCAATCGATACTTTCTTCCAGGTCATGTTTGGCACATTACCCACCGGTGTCATAACAGTCCGTTGAAAAACTCCCAAGTGCTGCGTTGCCGCAAAAAGTTCAAACTCTCACGTATGAATAACTACGCTTCAACCTTGCCCTTTTTTTGCTCCTTGCACTTGGGGTTTTTAAACGAACTGCCGGATAAGGACAATTCCAACACTCAGTAAGCGGGAGTTTCTCCTCAAATTTTCCCGTGACAGGCAAAATTGGATCAATTGGCTTTTTGAGGACAGGAAGCGATACCAGCTTCAGATCCTCAACCACACCGTCACCTCGAATCATACTCACCTCTTGGTTTTCAGCGAGGAAGGCGTCACGGCACTGCCCAGGAGTACAACCATCGCAAAAATCGACCGCGCCATCCAGACTTCGTCTTCCTCACCAGCCACGGCCGAGGCCATCGCCAAATCCCTCACCCGCGCCACCGCGTTCCCCGCGTCCGCATTACCGAAATCCTGGAAATCTGGCCGCACTTGGTTCGGCCCGTGAGGTGGAAGAGATAAGGTTGATCGGGCAGTTGGTAGTGGCACTGGGCTATCCAATAGCTCTCCCGATTTCTTGTCTTGAGGAACCGAGACCGATAAGGGCCCTCATCATCATTTCCAATGAAACGGAAGGATCTCCATGCTCGACTTTGGCAATCCGAGACTGGCTCGAACCGATTGCTTCGGCCAATGTCGCCTGAGTCATCTTTAGTGCCTTCCGCTTTTGAACAATGGTATCGGCCAAAGCCAGCTTCATATCAATAATAGCCAAGTCAGCCTGATCGAGATCAAGAAACTCATCCACGTCTCCAACAACCCAGCCCTTTGATTGTAGATTCTTCTTTTTTTTTGCTTCCATCTTGCCCTCCATCATTCAGTCGTCATAAGCGGCGAGCCTAGCCTTGCAGAGATCAATCGTCGCCTTGAGCGTTCTTCGTGTTTTCTTTTGTTCCCAGTGGATCAGCACAATGCAGTCTGCATCGATCCGATAGAAAAACCTCCAAGTGACATCTTCATCAACAATCCGTAGTTCATGACACCGCTTGCCGATTGAAGGCATTGGTCTGCTGTGAGGCAGGGACAAACTTTGTCCGGATTGAAGCAGCCTTAAAAGATAGCCCGACTCTATCCTGGCTGAGTGCGACAAGGGTGGAGATTTCGGCACACTGGCCACCCAAGCCAAGGGCTTGTGCTTTTCGTGCATAGCAATATTTTATGTCATATCAGACATTTTTTCAAGCAATAATCCATCGATCTTCCATTATCTCGTTGCACGTCATGGCTCCGGGTAAACATTGTCTGTCATCCACTCCCTCACATGCACCATGGCGCCCGGAGCGGCTACGACCTTGGTCTATTGACAGGGGTTAAGAGGTCGGACCGAGTCAACCATTTGATTAAATGAAGCAAATAGTTCAAATATGATTGCTTTTTCTTTTTAGAATGCCATTTTGCCTTCAAAAAAGCCATTCTAAGATTCCCTCTGCTGATTACCCACCGGTGTCATAACAGTCCGTTGAAAACTCCCAAGTGCTGCGTTGCCGTAAAAAAGTTCAAACTCTCACGTATGAATAAATACGCTTCAACCTTGCTTTTTTTTGCTCCTTGCACTTGGGTTTTTTGAACGAACTGCCGGATAAGGATAATTCTAACACTCAGATAAGCGGGAGTTTCTCCTCAAATTTCCCCGTGACAGACAAAATTGGATCAATTGGCTTTTTGAGGCCAGGAAGCGATACCAGATTCAGATCCTCAACTACACCGTCACCTCGAATCATATTCACCTCTTGGTTCAGCGAGGAAGACGTCACGGCCCTGCCCAGGTCACTCCAGTTGGTTGCCTGCAGAACTGCCCAGGAGTACAACCAGCGCAAAAATCGCAAAGGTGCGTTTTGGGAAGACCGCTACCATAGCAAAATGATTAACTCGGTCCGACCCCAAACCTACACCAAACCTACCGAACCCAAGCCTTAATATTCCCATTTGACAGTGATATCAATAGTGGTATCATTTCTCTCATGGCAAGTTCAAGATATTCTCAGCCAGATGCGGGAGAATCCCAAAGGCATTAAATTCAATAACTTGAGTAAGGTTTGTGATGCCTATTTTGGCGAGACTCGAAAATCGGGTTCGAGCCAAAGAGTTTATCGGACCCCATGGAAAGGAGATCCCAGGGTAAATATCAAGAATGCCAAAGGTATGTATAAAGCCTATCAAGTGAAGCAGGTGCTTCAGGCTGTTGAGCGGTTGGAGGTGCAAAGTGGCAAAAAATATTGATCGTTACACCGTACAGAGTCACCTGGTCTGAAGAAGATCAGGAGCATGTAGGGTTATGCGTTGAGTTCCCTAGCCTGAGTTGGTTGGCTGACGACCCTGAGCAAGCGCTGAGAGGTATCCGTCAATTGGTTCATGATTGCGTTGAAGATATGCGCCAAAGTGGCGAACAAGTACCTGAACCGCTATCATCCAAACAATTCAGCGGCAAATTCATGGTGCGCGTGCCACCAGAAACTCATCGACTGTTAACGATTGAAGCAGCAGAGTCGGGAGTCAGCTTGAATCGGCTAATTTCCAGCAAGCTTCATCATCCCCGCATGTAACAATCACAAACAGTCTGACGGCTCCTGCGGAGCCGCAGCTGTTGTGAGGCGTTCAAAACCTCTACTATATTATCAATTCGGCAAAGTGAAATGAATGAAACCCAATGGAATATGAAGCCAAACAAGACAAAAGCAGTAATGCTTGCCAAGCGTCAACTGGCTGAGTTTGTATGTGACGCGGTAAACCTGGAAGGGATTAATTTAACCTTGCCGGAAATCCAAACGCTACTGGATGGGATTACAGTTGGAGGGCATAAAATATCTGATCAGCAAGTAGCCTTGAACCAAGCCGATGCATGGCGCGCGTTATATTGGTTGCTTGATAAAAATCAATTTGAAATCACCCATGAAAAAGTCTGCGCCCTCCATCTCATAGCGGGCAAGGACGAGGCATTGGAGTCGGGGAAGTTTAGATCCGGCGGGGTTACTATAGCAGGGACGGACTTTATGCCGCCACATGCTGATTCGTTGCAAGAGTTGTTTCAAAAAATGGTCGACGACTCATATGGCATTCCGGATATTTACGATCGTGCTATCCATTTCTTTCTTACGATGGCAAGATGGCAATTTTTTTATGATGTGAATAAGCGCATGGGACGATTTGTCATGAATGGACTTTTGTTGGACAGCGGATACCCTGCGATCAATCTTCCCGCGAAAAGAAAACTGGAGTTCAATCAATTGATGCTCGTTTTTTATGATACTGGCGATCAGAAGCCGATGAATACCTTTCTGCGCTCCTGCCTGGATGAAAGGGTTGTAAAAATTGTGAAAGAATAATTCGTGTAACTACTCAGTTCATCCGAGTAATGCGGCCTGGATACCCGCCTTCGCGGGTATGACTGATTCGGAGGCGGCATGGCAAAACAAGTCATTCCCGCGCAGGCGGGAATCCAGTGCCGGGATGAGGCATTGCCCTCGATGCGCTGAATAGTTACTCCGTTGTTTTTAATGCCTTCCGTCTCCAGCTTGCCGCAGGCAGGTCTGCCATCTGTCTTCTGACCTCTGACCACTGACTGGCGCGAAATAAGTTTTTTGCACCCGACTCAGTCCGTCCCGCACGACCTCACCCGCGCACCACCTCTTCCAGCGCCCTGCAAAACTCCTCCATCACCGGGCGTTGCACCAGACTGACCCGGATCCAGCCGGGAAAGCGAAACCCGGTCATGGTCCGGACCAGGATGCCTTTGTGGGCCAGCTTGCGATGAAGCAGGGTGTCGGAGACCGGGGTGCGGATCATCATGAAGTTGCCTTCGTGGCAGACATATTCCAATCCCAGTTTGGCGCATTCGCCGCGCAGCAGTTCCTTGGCCTCGGCCACCATGGTCCGGGTCGCGGTGATGAACGGGACGTCGTGCTCCAGGGCCGCGGTTGCCGCGATCTGGCCCAGGCTGTTCACCGAATAGACCACGTGGGTGCGGCGGATGATGTCCACCACCTCGGGTGAACCGCACAAATAGCCCACGCGCAGCCCGGCCAGGGCGTACATCTTGGAGAAGGTCCGGAAGACCACGAGATTCGGAAACTCGCGCATCAACTCCATCCCGTCGGGATTGTCTTCACGGTCCACGTACTCGAAATAGGCCTCGTCCAGAACCACGATCCGCTCGCCACCCACGGCCTCCAGAAAGCCGCGCATGGTCGCCGCGTCCCAGTAGGTGCCCGTGGGGTTGTTGGGGTTGCAGACGAAAAAGATCTTGGTCCGCTCGTCAGCCGCGTCCAGCATGGCCTGGGGATCAAAGGCCATGTCCCGCAGCGGCGTCAGCCGGACCTGGAAGCCGGAAAACTCGGCCACCCATTCATACACGGCAAAGGTCTTGTCCGCGGTGACGATATTGTCCCCGCGCTCGCAAAAGGCCTTGATCACGCTGGCGATGACCTCGCAGGAGCCGTTGCCCACCAGGAACTGATCGGCGGACTTGCCAAATTTCGCGGCCAGAGCCTGGCGCAGATCATAGCAGTCACCGCTGGGATAGATCGGCACGCGTCCAGCCTCGAAATCTTCGATGGCTTGGCGGGCCGACGGCGGCGGCCCCAGCGCATTCTCGTTGTTGTTCAGGCGGTGGAGATGATCCACCCCGAACAGTCGTCGCAGCTCGTGATCCGGCCGACTGGGGGTGTAGGGCTCAAAGGCCTGGATATAGGCGGGGACCAGACGGTCAAGGGGCAGTGTGGACATATTCCATCAACAGCACGTCGGAGCGGCCGGCCTGCGGCAGAACCAGACTTGGTCTGCATCCCTGTTCCAGCAAATCGCCGCACAGCGCGGCCTGCCAGCCCTCGGCCAGATCAATGCGAAAAAGAATGCGCCGGTATCCTTCGCCGCGGAGCACGCGCAGATGCCGGGCAATGTTCTCGGCGTTGTCCGCGCCGTCCAGGAGCGGGCGGAGCACGATCTCCCCCAGTTCCCGGTTCATGGCCGCGGCGAACAGGGAACGGTCCCGGGCGTGGCTTTGGAGGCGGCCCACGGCATCAAGAGCCGGCAAAATGGTTCGCGGCAGAAACACCCGCTGGTAGGTTTCTTCCAGAAAGGGGATGCATCCGGGATGGGCCCAAACCTGCAACCCCTCGTCCTCCCGCAAATGCCGGAACCAGACCGGAATCCGTTGATCGCCGTCCTGTTCGGTCCGCGTGAT
>NZ_FMXO01000029.1 GCF_900104215.1 Desulfonatronum thiosulfatophilum
AACCGCATATCTCATGTCTTGCATGGCTTCTCCACATCGGGAGGGGGGTCAATTCTTGGTGGCGCTAGGGGGTCAATTTATCCTGTCGTCTGACATATACTGCTCGATGATGGGCAAATGAGCGACGTTGGCCGGCGATATCAGCTAATGTACGATTTACGTCTATAACACCCGCAATTCGCAGACTCGTCGGAAGTGGTAGCCGTAGATGGCCAGGGTCACGGCCAGGGGCAGGGATTTTGGCCGTCGGAGCAGGGTCCAGAAGAACAGTTTCCAGTAGTGGAACCGTTCCTGACCCAGGATGCCGAGGTGGATGATGGACCGGAACAGCGCCCGCAGGCTTTCGGAGACGCGCCGGATTTGCAATGGATTCTTGGTTCTCGGCAGGTTGTACTCCCGCAAAAAGGTGATCACCCGCTGATAGTACGCCTCGGGGGAGTAGATGTTCTTCAAAATGTCCTTGTACCCCTCGCGCAGCGACTCCAGGGTCATGGCCGGCAGGATGTTCGTGGTTCCGTCCACGTTGTCGCCGGAAATGCCTTCCCGCAACCGCCCGGCCTGCTTGAGCCTAGTGTAAAGCTTGGTTCCGGGAGGGGCCTGGAGCAGACCGACCATGGCGGTGGTGATGCCGCTTTGCTGGATGAAATCCACAAGGCGGGTGAAAACGGCCGGCTCGTCGTTGTCAAAGCCGACGATGAACCCTCCCTGGACCTGGATCCCGAACCGCTGGATCCGCTTCACGTCCCGGATCAGATCGCGATGGATGTTCTGCCCTTTGCCGCACTCGGCCAGGCTGGCCTCGTTGGGCGTTTCAATGCCGATAAACACGGTATCGAATCCCGCCTCGACCATCATGGCCAGCAGATCTTCGTCGTCAGCCAGGTTGATGGACGCCTCGGTGCCGAAGGGCATGCCCTTCTTGCCTTTTCGCCAGTTGATCAGCGCGGGCAGCAGCTCGGTTTTGAGCCGCCGCTTATTCCCGATCAGGTTGTCGTCCACGAAAAAGATTCCGCCCCGCCATCCGTTGGCATAGAGGCTGTCCAACTCGGCGATCATCTGAGATGCGCTCTTGTTGCGCGGCTTGCGACCCAGCAGGGCCGTGATGTTGCAGAAGTCGCAGTTGAACGGACACCCTCGGGAGTACTGGACGCTCATACTCGCGTACTCTTTCAACTCCAGTAGGTCCCACCGCGGAATGGGCGTCTGTTCGATATCGGCGAAGGCATCCGAGGAGTAGACTCGCCTGGCTCGTCCTTGAGCCTGGTCGCGCAAAAAATCGGGCAGGGTCAGCTCGGCCTCATTGAGCACAAAATGATCCACCTCGGGGAAGTGTTCATGCTCCACCGTGAACAGCGGCCCGCCGGCAATGACCAGCAGGCCGGCGTCCTTGCACAACCTGATCGCCCTGCGCGATGATTCCCGCTGCACGGTCATGGCGCTGATTAATGCGTATTCAGCCCAGTGCAGATCATCCAGGGACAATTCCCGGATATTCAAATCCACCAGGCGCAGGTTTCAGTTTTCCGGAAGCATGGCCGCGATGGTCACGAGTCCCAATGGCGGCGAAGAGACTTTTTTGTCTATGAACTTCAAGGCGTGCTTGAAGCTCCAGAATGTATCCGGAATTTCGGGATAGACCAGCAGGACGTTCACGGTGCGCGGTGATGATGCAGGAGTCATGGCAATTGCTCGGCTGATTTGTGGAAAGTTCACTGGATGCCTCGCGTTCGCGGGTAGGACTGATTCGGAGGCAGCATGGAAACAAGTCACTTCCCGCGAAGGCGAATCCAGATTCGGAATGATTCCTCATCCAGACCTCACTGTCGAAATGGGGACACGTTCAGAAAGTAATATTCCCAAGAACTACTCAGCTCATCCGAGTAAAAGCGGCCTTGATACCCGCGTTCGCGGGTATGACTGACCCGGAGACGGCTTTAAACAACAAGTCATTCCCGCGAAGGCGGGAATCCAGGTCATGCTTGCCTCAAGTTTTGAAAGCAACCTTTTCCTGCTGTGAGGCTGAGTAGTTACATTCTCATATTCAATAATATGACTTTGTTTGAATGCGTCTGTAGGGGAATCCGCTTATTGAACGCGAGGAAAAATCCCGAAAGACGGGAGAAACCCCCGGGTGGGGATTTGCAATGGGGGTAGGAAACGGTGAGCAGTATTTTGATGGGAATGGCGTGGAACGGACCCTGATGATCGTCAATCTAGTCGGTCGTGATCTCTTTGAGCAAGTCAGGGTGACGGTCAAGCACCTTTAGGAGTTTGACCAGGGCCAGTGGCGGCTTTGTCTTTCCGGTTTCGTACCGCGAAAAGGCATTGACCCCGCCGCCGAAAATCATGGCCGCCTCACGTTGATCCAGGGCAAGCTTTTTGCGCACATTGGCGATGAACACAGGGTCGATACTCGAGGCATTAACCTGCTTGTTGAACTCCGAGATCGCGGAACTGACCCGCCTCGATTCGTCGGCATCCAAAAGTACCTCGCCACAGCCCGGACAAAAGTCGCCCGTCACGTTCTGGATCACGGTTGACTCGCCCTTGTAGGTGTAGGGCCTGTCGCGGGTGTCGTGGATCATCTCCATGGCATCGCAAAGTGGACATTTCATGATCACAACTCCTTGAAAGATACGATGAGTACGTTTTCAACAACGGTCAGCTTAAGATATACCTTGCCAACTGCTGTGAGGGGCCTGTAAACGTCCTGCCAGATCCGATGGTTTGAATATGTGGTCATGCTCTTGTAGAAATCCTTTGCGGACAACGACAAGACAATCTCGACAACGCCTTCAAAATCAAAGCCCATCGCCGCGGCGTCTGCCAGAGCCGACATGGTCGAACGAACCTTTCCAGCCTCTACCAAGGTTTTGATCAGCGACAGGCTGCAATGCGGCGTTCTTTTCTCCATGTCTGCAATTAACCAATTAGGTTGATAAGCGCAAGGAAGAAGCAGTCACAGGCAGGGCAGGCTTGTTCTCACGGCTGGTCGCCCACATTACGGGGGCTGAACAAGGGGTGCATCGTGGCTTGGGCGTCTTTTGCCCGCTCCTTCAGCCTGGCATAAACACTCATTTGAAAGGTAACTCCGATCAGCCAAGATTTTTCGCTGCGAAATCCCAGTTGATCAGATTGTCCAGCACGGTGTTGACGTAGTCGGCGCGGCGGTTTTGATAATCCAGGTAATAGGCGTGCTCCCACACATCGATGGTCAATAGCGGTTTCATTCCGTTGGTCAGCGGCAGATCCGCGTTGCCGGTCTTGACCACCTTGAGCGTGTCGCCGTCCAGCACGAGCCAGGCCCAGCCGCTGCCGAACTGGGTGGTGGCCGCGGCGGCAAGCTCCTGCTTGCAGGCGTCGACACTGCTGAAGGATGCCTCCATCCTCTGTTTGAGTGCCGTGGGTGGTTCGCCTCCGCCCTTTGGTTTCATGCTGTTCCAGTAGAATGTGTGGTTCCAGATTTGCGCCGCGTTGTTGAAAATCGCGCTGTTTTCCGGCTGTCCCGCACTGCCGATAATAATCTCCCGCAATGGCATTTCGGCATATTCTGTTCCAGCGACAAGCTTGTTCAGGTTGTCCACATACCCTTTGTGATGTTTCCCGTAATGAAAACCGATCGTACGTGCTGTTATGACCGGCTCCAATGCGTTCTCGGCATAAGGAAGAGGGGGGAGTGCAAGGGGAGATGCTGCTTGATCAGACCTGGGAAAACCGCTCATCATGAGCCAGGCCGCGGTGCCCATGGATGCCAGAATAAAATCGCGACGATCAAGCATGGTCGAAAAATTGGTTGCATATTCTCTGTTCATGCCAGCCTCCTTTGGCGATACGTTTCAAATTGTAACTAGTCGAGCCTGAAAAATCCGATATTTTCGTTACAGGATCATCATAG
>NZ_FMXO01000031.1 GCF_900104215.1 Desulfonatronum thiosulfatophilum
TCAACCCAAACCCAGGGGGGTCAATTCTAACTGTCGCCAAGGGGTCAGTTTCTGATGTCGCTTGACAGTATAGAAGGGCGCGTGACCCAGAGAAGACGACTGATGGATAGTCCTCCAGGTCCTTGACCATCGCGGACTGACTATGTGTTTCGGCAAACTCAGGACAAAATAGGCTCAAGATCCCCAACGGGATCATTCCTAAGTTAGCGTCACGCCCTTTTGCGCACAGGCGAAGTCGGCTACAACAGCGGCGGACTGTGATGGATAAACAACCGCAGTGGTTCCCGGCCGATATTCCGCACTCCATGCTCTACGCCCGACGGGGCCAGAAGATAATCCTCCGGACCTACTCGCCGCCACTCACCGTTGATGAACACTTCCGCCTCACCGGACAGGAAGAAAATGGAGTCCAGTTGCGGATCATGGGTATGAATCGGCACCTCGACTCCGGGATCGATCTCCAACTGAGAAACGCTGACACTGTCCGAATCCGCCCCCCGTACCAATACGGCGATCCTGACCCCGGCGAATTTGGGGTGATCCGTAAAAACGCGCTCTGCCTGGGGTAAAAACATTCCGTGCATACGTCCTCCTGATTGGTGAGTAGCTGGGTGTGCCTGATCGCAACTTTGAATCTTTTACTGTCACTGGATTGGCTCGGACCCATAATGTACCGCTGGTTGCCAAACCTGTCATCAAGGGAATGTGAATATCCATGAAGTTTGTGAGCCGATCTGTCGATTCGTGGCTGGAGCATCTAATGATGTTCATGATTGCCCCCTTGTAATGCTAAGACTTTTGGCAATGCCAGAGGAATCGTTTCACAGCATGCGCATCATGCCGCGGTAAACTCGAGTGACCATTCATAAAAACCTCCCCAGAACCATCCCTATCCCCACTTCAATTTGGGGACAGATTGGGGACTGGAGACAGGGCACAAAAAAAGGAGTCACAGCTTTTCGCTGTAACTCCTTGAAATCTTTGGTGCGCCAGGGAGGGATCGAACCCCCGACCCTCGGCTTAGAAGGCCGATGCTCTATCCAACTGAGCTACTGGCGCACGTGACACTGTCTACTTCAAGCCGCGGAGGCAGGTCAAGGGTAAAATAAGGACTGTGAAGCTGAAAAGGGGAAGCAATGCCATGAAAATCAACAAGATTTCCTGCGTCTTGGGACACTCTTGGACCAGACCATGACCAAGACCGCCGTGATGATCAGAACCGATCCGGTTAGCCCCAACGGGCCCAGCCGTTCGTCCCACCAGATGTAGGCGACGAACGCGGCAACCACTGGTTCAAAGGTTGCGACAACCGAGGCCCGGGTAGCCTCAAGGCGGCGCAAGCCGGCGCTGTACGCAAGAAATGCTCCATAGGTGGAAACGAAAGCTAATACAACGAGAGCATACCATGCTGTTGCCGTTTTATCCTGGAACTCTACCCACGGATATAGGGCAATAGCCCCGATGGGCAATGCGTAAACCATGACCGTGGCGGCCGAATATCCTTCAAGATAGCGCTTCCCGAAGATATAATACAGGGCGTAGGTCAAGCCGGAAAGCAGACCATACCCGATGGCGGCTTGATTCCATGAGCCGTTATGAAGAGCCTTGATCCCGTCCGGCCCGAGGCTGACCCCCAGCACCCCCAGCAGAGTTGCGGCCAGGGCGAAAAGCTTTAGGTTTCCTAGTTGCTCACCAAGAAACAATCTGGCCAAAAGGGCAACCCAGGCCGGCGCTGTATAGAGAAGAACAGCAGCCATGGAAGCTCCGCCAAGATCAACCGCCTTTTGAAAGGCGCCGTAAAACAGCCCAACACAAATCAATCCAAAAAATACGAAGGCAGGAACATCATGTCCTTTCACCCGCCATTTACCGATCACCAAAACATGGAGGCCGAAAAAAAAAGCTCCGAGAGTGGCTCGCCAAAAAGCAACCTCCAAAGGCGTCACTCCTTCCTGAAACGCCAGCTTGGCAAACGGCCCAATCAACCCCCAGAGGGTTGCAGCCAAAAGCACATAGGCGTATCCTACTTTTGTTTCATTAAGAACAATCATTCTAACATCTTAATTGATATCGGTGTATCTGATCAAAATTGTGCAAGCACATCATGCCCGCCTTCGCGGGCATGATGTGCTTGAAAAAGCTCAACTATAAAGTCATTACCGCGAAGGCGGAATTCCAGTTTCAAGGCAGCTCACAGGCTGCCCGACCTTTTTGAGCAGCTACAATCGGCGGCAACCGCACAAAATGCTGGCTATCGAACAGCGTTGAAAACATCTGGATTCGGACTTTCGTCGGAATGATTCGGAATGGGGTGCATTGTCAATAACGACATACGGCGATAGCCGGCAGCCAAACGCTGCTGCCCGAAGTTATTTTGCAGTAACAAATCTGCAACAAAACCTGCACGAAGCGCACCCATCCTTCGCGGAAGAACAGCAACCTTATCCACAAACAGCCACATGCGAATCGATTGTCATTTTCACTCAAGTCAATATTCCTGCTGCTCACACGTCAGCCCTCAACGAGCTTGCGAAATTGCCCTGGCCAGAGGGTTGAATGCCTTGCTGTTTACGGAACACGGCATGTATTGGGATCAAGAAAAACTTGATGACTTGCAGGCACAATATCCGGATCTGAAGTTGTTTTCGGGAATCGAGATTGCCCTGAACGAAGGCTACCACATAGTTGCCTTCGGAACACGTTTCCTTGATCGACAAACTAATCTTATGCCCCTGAACCAGTTGATTTCGATTGTCGCCGAGGATCGAGACAACATATTTCTCTTTGTGGCTCACGCTTTCCGTTATCAGCCATACCCGCTACCGGAATTGCCTCAAATCCTGAAATGGTGTGATGGGCTGGAAATGAACTCCATCAATATATTGCGTGGCCGCCACGTACGGTATCAAAAAAACATCGCTCCAGTGAATCATGCCCTCTATGAAAAGCATTTACAAGACTTCAAGCTTACGCCGCTGTACAATAGCGATGGGCACGACGAAGACATTATCGGACTGATTGCCAATGAATTTCCCATTTCAGATCCACCAGACGATGAAGTTGAACTGGCTCGCCTCTTCAAAATCAAAAGCCCCAGCGAGTACCAAAACCCGGAATTGCTTTCCCTGCATTACTTACTGAACAGCCCGGAATACTTCTGACGTAGAAGTACGGAATGGGCTAGGATAGGGATTTGAGCTGGTACTGTAAGAAAGACTAAATGCCGCATTTCCCTGGCCGTCGCATTGGAGACGGTCCGCCCCTGTGGCTGCGGTGTTTGCAGGGGGCCTTTTTTGGAGATGCTGTAAGAGTGCATTGGCATGCACGTGATGTGCTGAGTAGGTACAGTTAAACCAAAAAGCCCGCTTCTAAAGAAGCGGGCTTTTTGTTTTTGGAGAGAAAGTTCTGGCGACGTCCTACTTTCCCACGGTTAGAACCGCAGTATCATC
>NZ_FMXO01000032.1 GCF_900104215.1 Desulfonatronum thiosulfatophilum
TTTTTCTTTTTCGCCTTCATAGTCACTCCAAAATCAGTGATTTTCGACCGGCTTAATACATAAATACTGCAGTAACTGGTCGAAAATGTACTACAAAATAGAAAACATATCAAACAATTCTAGGTAGTTGATCTTTTTCCAGGGCAGACTACATTAGCTTCCTCTTTTTCGCCACGACCCCTCTGCATACTATCAAACTGCTCGACTGTCCGACAGAGTCACTGAATCACCGGCCCCCCTGGAGCATCGCGACTCCCCATGAGTAGATACGGCAACATCGACGCGGCGAGCACGATCAGCCCGGCCACAATTTTGAACGATGCCGCAACCCGGTCCCGAAATTGCCCACGGCCACGCCATAGACCAGGACGAGGGACAGCAGGACCAGCACCGTTCGAGCAACTGGGTCGGCCCAGATGATCTTGCGGTTGCGCCAGAGCAGGGCCGCCAGGGCCATGTACAGCAGGCCGTCGGCCAGACCGATGAGATGGCGGGGGTCGCTGATGTCCCAAGGAAAGGGTGAAAAGAAATATACCCAACACGAAGAGGGGCTTTCCAGATAATCTCTGCGGGGGAGTTCGGGACGACCCAGTCCGGATAACTGGCTATACTTTGGCTGGCGCGAGGCATTTTTGAGTGAGCCGATCCAAGTCAGTGAGAGAGGAAAAATTGCCCAGCTTGGGTACGCTGTAATCAGAACCGACATACCACGAACAGGTTCCGAACAGCACCAGGATCACCAGCACGGACAGAATTCGTAATCGCATATTGCAAAGCGACTGCCAGCACGACCGGACATGTCGGGCAGCGACAAGTGCCAGAAAGGCCGGGATAGTCACGAAGATGGCGCCGTGGAAGAATCTGGCCATTGTAAAACCGAAGGCGAGCAGAAAAGGCTTGACGCTTCGCCGCCGCACCCAACACGCTACTCCCAGCAACCCCAGAAGCGTAAAAAGACGACATACGCCTCGCGCAAGGTCAGGGCTGAGTAGAGAATCAGTGTGGGAAACAAAGCCGTTGCCTAAACCGCCTTGATCGCGGCACGTTCTCCCCAGAGTTCTAGTGCCAGCCGCCAGGACAGAAAAACGCTGACGATTCCGGCCAGTAAGCTTAAACATTGAGCCAGCAGGGGACTGCGGTCTGTAAGGGCGTAGACAAGGCTGATGACCCAGGAGGTGTAGTAGGAGTATGGCCCGGGATAGGAGAAAAAAGCACCTCACAACCATATCCAGCGCAAGGCAGGATGGCGCAAGGCCAGGTACAGCGTGACCGGGGCCACACAAGCAGGCCCCAAAAACCAAGAAAGTGCTCCAAACCCTCGCCTCACTCTAAACAGTCATATCACCGATTCATCGTCCACCCGTATTTCCACCGATTCACCATCTTACCCGTCCCAGCATTCCAACATTTACTCAATCTCCCAATCCCTCAATCCCTCAATCCCACAACATCCTCATAAAGCCCCTCATACCTCTTCACCACACTCCCCAACTCATACCGCTCCCTGACCCTTTCTCTCGCGGCCCTGCCCAACTGCTTCCGCCCTTCACCCCCCATCTCCACCAACTCCCTGATCGCCCCGGCCAAGGCATCCGGATTCCTGGGCGGCACAATCCGGCCCGTATCGCCGACGATATCCGCGCAATCCCCGACATCCGTGGCCACGCAGGGCACCTCGCAGGCCATGGCTTCACCCAACACGTTGGGGAAGCCCTCGCCAACCGATGACAAGCAAGCGATATCCAGTCCGGTTGTAATCGTCGGGATATCATCCCGCGGCCCCAAAAGGAAAAACCGGTCTTCCACTCCGGCGTCCCTGATCCATCCAGACAACTGCGAATTCTTCGCATCAACGCCATTGCCGCAAAGCACAAAACAGCAGTCGACGCCCCATTCTCTCAACAACCCCGCCGCCTGGACAAGATTCCGATGATCCTTCTGCGGATCAAAGCGGGCCATCATGCCGATTAGCAAAGTATTTGGCCCCATCTCCCCACCGACAGACTGATTCACTGACTCACCGATTAACCGATTCACCATCCGCCGCCCTTCTTTGTCCGGCCGGTATGCATCCAGGTCAAACCCATTTGGAATGACCAGCAACTTTTCCTGGTCGTAGCCAATGGCTTCATGTATCTGCCTGGACGCTTCGGAGCAGCACACAATGCGCCGGGGAATTCTTCTGGAAAGCAAGGCGCACACCTTGGCGGTCCAAAGGGTTGTTTTTTTGTTGTCCTTGGGATCAAGATTGGAATGCCGAATGTTCCAGATAACAGGCGTTTTTCCAGCCATCCTTGCGGCCAGCCCGCCCAGCAGGTCCGCATGGTACATCCAGGTCTGGATGACATCCGGCCTGATTTTTCGGATCAGTTGTTTCAGCTTCCAGATGCCCCTAGGATGAGGAACTCCCCGGCGCATGCCCATGAAGTAGACATTAACGCCAGAGGCGTCTAGTCTTTTCCCT
>NZ_FMXO01000033.1 GCF_900104215.1 Desulfonatronum thiosulfatophilum
AACAATTTTAAATAGTTGATCTATTTTCAGGGCAGACTATTTAATGCGGTCAAATTCACTCCTCGCTGCGGCGAGATCATCATCACGGGCCGGCAGCAAGGCCCAGCAGTCACCATGAAGGTGCGAGACAACGGCATGGGCATGGACGGGCAAAGTCTGGCTACCCTCTTTTCCATCCAAAACAAAAATAGACAGTTTGGTACGGAAGGCGAAAAAGGCACCGGCTTGGGTCTGGTTCTGTGCAAGCAGTTTATCGAGCAGCACGGTGGTCAAATCTGGGTGGAAAGTGCGCTAGGGCGGGGCACGACTGTTTTTTTCACCCTGCCGTCGGCGTGAGGCATGGCTGTCAAAACAGGGTGCATATTTTTGCCTCCTTCCCACCTTTAGCCTTCTACAATCCTTTTATCCCCTCAAGCCTCATGGAGCCATTCCATGTCCAAGCAAAGATCCGAAAAGAACGAACCCAGTCCCTTGCTAGGCGTTGATCTTCAAAATATCTTCGACAATGCCCCCATCGGCATTTTTACGTCCACACCCGAGGGTCGTTATATCTCGGCATGCCCCGCGGCAGCCAAAATGCTTGGATACGATACGAAACAAGAGTTGATCGACTCTGTCAGTGATATCGCCACTCAAGTGTATGCCGATCCCTCAGACAGAGCGGAATTCTTGCGCCTGATGGAAGAGTGCGGCGAGGTTGTCAATCATGAATGCCGGTTCCGTCGTCGGGACGGGGCCGAGGTCTGGGTTTCCAGAAATGTCTGGACTGTGAAGGATCATGACGGGAGTATCGTTGCCTATCAGGGTTTCAATACAGATATAACCGAGCGCAAGCGGTCGGAGGCGCGCGAACTTCTGGTGAAAGACGTGCTGGCCGTTTTGAACCGGCCTGACAACATCAAGAGCATTTTCCTCGATATATTGCTGCTAATCAAACAGCAGGCGGGCATCGAGGCGGTCGGCATCCGGCTGAAAGAGGGCGAGGATTTCCCCTACATCCAGACCAATGGTTTCCCCGATCGCTTTGTGGAGTTGGAGAATCAACTCTGCGCCCGCGATGCGACGGGCCGGATACTACGCAACGATCATGGATTGCCAGTGCTGGAGTGCATGTGCGGTAATGTCATTTGTGGTCGCACCAACCCCGCCCTTCCTTTCTTCACTGAAGCCGGTAGTTTCTGGACCAACAGCACCACGGACTTGCTGGCTTCCACCACGGAAGCGGAACGCCGGGCACGCACCCGCAACCGATGTAATGGCGAAGGCTATGAATCGGTGGCCTTAATTCCCCTGAAGGAGGGCGATGAGACCATCGGCCTGCTTCAGTTGAACGATCACCGGCGGAATCAATTTACGTTGGAACAGATCACCTTTTTGGAAGGGCTGAGCACCAGCATCGGCATCGCCATTACTCGCAAACGGACCGAAGACGATCTGCTCCTGGCCAAGGAACAGGCCGAGGCCGCCAATCAGGCCAAGAGCGAATTCCTGGCCAACATGAGCCATGAAATTCGCACCCCCATCAACGGGATCAAGGGCATGTTGCAGCTTCTTGAAACAACGCCCATTGATGACGACCAGAGACGATACGTGCAGTTGGCCACAGGCGCGGCGGAACGTTTGAACAGACTGCTTACAGACATTCTTGATCTGTCTCGAGTCGAGGCGGGCAGGATGGAGATTATTAACAACGAATTCAGTCTTGTCGAATTGGAGAGCTCGATTATCGGCTTGTTTTCAGTTGCGGCACACAAGAAAAATATAGACCTGCAGTGCACCATTGATCCCGGTGTACCTCCGAAACTGATTGGAGACGAGGTGCGGTTGCGTCAAGTCTTGTTCAACCTTGTGGGCAACGCCCTGAAGTACAGCGATAAAGGCAAGGTCTCTGTACAGATGACTCCGCTGTCTTCAAGAATGGTCGGTGAAGTGCGGGTACTGTTCACGGTCGCGGACACCGGCATCGGCATTTCTGAAGAAATGCTACGCGATATTTTTGAACCGTTCCGTCAGGTGGACAGTAGATAGTCTGCCCTGAAAATAGATCAACTATTTAAAATTGTT
>NZ_FMXO01000034.1 GCF_900104215.1 Desulfonatronum thiosulfatophilum
GGCAACGGCTCCTGCGAGGTCATCGCCAGCGTGATCAAGGCCTTTTGCGAGCGCGGGGACAATATCGTCACCGCGGACAAGACCTTTGCCGTGTACGAATGGGTGGCCGAGTTTTCCGGCTTCCAGGCCCGGTTGACGCCGCTGCGGGACATGGCCTTTGATCCCCAGGCCATGCTGGACGCGGCCGACGAGCGGACCAAGATCTTTTTCGTCTGCAACCCCAACAACCCCACAGGCACGTACTGGGACGCGGCGACCATGCGCGGCTTCTTGGAGGCCGTGGGTGGCGAGCGGATCGTGGTTCTGGACGAGGCCTATTTTGAGTACGTGGACCGGAAGGATTACCCCGACGGGATGGAGTTGATGCGCGAGTTTCCGAATCTGGTGGTCTTCCGGACCTTCTCCAAGATGTACGCCCTGGCCGGGCTGCGCGTGGGCTATCTGTGCGGATCAGCCGAGGTGGTGGACATCATCCGCCGCACCCACGTGGTCTATTCCGTGAACAGCCTCGGCCAGATCGCGGCAACCGCGGCCCTGGAGCACGACGGCCCGTTCATCGCCGACACCAGGGCCATGGTAGGCGAGGCCAAGGAACTGCTGCGCGGCGAATGCGTCAGGCTGGGGCTGGAATATGTCTGCCACGAGGGAAATTTCATGATGATCCGCACCCCGGTCTCCGACACCCTGCTCTATCGCAAGCTGGCCCACAAAGGCGTCCTGGTCCGGACCATGACCGGGTTTCGCTTTCCCGACTGGATTCGGGTCAGTCTGGTGCAACGGCCGGTGATGGAGGAGTTTTGCAGGGCGCTGGAAGAGGTTATGCGCGGGTGAGGTCGTGCGGGACGGGCTGAGTTGGGTGCAAAAAGTTATTTCGCGCCAGTCAGTGGTAAGTGTCAGTGGTCCGAGTCAGAGGTTAAAGTCAGAGGACAGATGGCAGAAGACGGAAGGGAGTACAAACAATGTATTGCGATTCGCCCTTGTGCCCCAAAATGCCGGCAAAGGACTTTTTGGATTTCCGGCAAGGTTAAATTAATCCCTTCCAGGTTTACTGCGTCACATACAAACTCAGCCAGTTGAAGTTTGGCAAGCATTACTGCTTTTGCCTTGTTTGGCTTCATATTCCATTGAGTTTCATTCATTTCACTTGCCGCATTGATAATATAGTAGAGGTTTCGAACGCGAGGTGTAACCGGTGCGGAGCACGCGAGGTGTGCGCATCATCCGCGTTGACACCCTGGTTAGCCCGGCACTATTCATGCCATGGCATTGGCTTTGCCTCGGGAACCTCGCCGGAGGCCATTCGAACGCCTAACTCAAAAGCGCGTCTGCAATCGTCGGGAAAGACCTTGGCATGACGCTGCCGCTTTGCATCCTTATCAAAGGCCTCCGCCTCGAACTTGTCGTAATCGCTGTACTGCAGAGTGTCGGATGATAGAAGCAACTCGCATGCACCAAAGTGAAACTGCAGCATCATCTGTGTCATAGCGAACATCCGGTCATAGCCTATCTGTGGGAGCATATGATCAGGAGCATTCATGGTGTAGATCATGGCGGTGTTGATACGTCGAGGAAAGAGAGAGCGCCCATCCTTGGAATATTTCAAGTATGGGAAGCACAGTCGCTCTAGAAAAGCACGCGTGGCAGCGGATTCGGCACCATAATAGACAGGCGTGCCTATGATCAGGGCATCGGCCTCCTTGACACGATCCAGCACCGGGGTCAGATCATCCTGTACTGAGCATACCCCATCCTTCTTTCGGCTTAGGCGCTTGCACGAGAAACAACTGATGCAGCCGGAGAACGTAAGATCGTATAGTTGGACCAGTTCGGTTGCCGCGCCGGTTGACTGAGCGCCTTGCAGGGCATTATTCAACAAAGTGACAGTATTCCATTTCTTCTTGCGTGGACTGCCGTTGAACGTCATCACCTTCATTGTCTACCTCCCTCATTAACAATTACCCCCCAACCCCCAACCGCTTCATCGAATACACCCCATCCATCCCGCCAACCGGCGTGAACCTCCTCTCATCCTTGGAATCCAGCA